>NZ_CAXSXW010000010.1:0-226686 GCF_964241505.1 Klebsiella sp. Q11 | reverse complement strand
ACCGTGGCGAAGATGCCGAACTGCGCCGCCGCCCCCAGCAGCAGGGTGCGCGGGTTGGCCAGCAGCGGGCCGAAGTCGGTCATCGCCCCGACGCCCATAAAAATCACCAGCGGGGCGATACCCGAGCCGATGGCGACCTTATAGAAGATGGCCAGCACCCCGGCGGAGTAGCCCATATCCACGGCGAGGTCCTCCATCTGCCCCTGCACCGACGGCAGGGCCAGGGCCAGCGCCTCCCTGATGGCGTGGACATCCGGCGTACAGTGGAGCTTCGCGGCAATCACCGCCAGCTGCCCGGCGTCGTGGTGCGCCAGCAGGCTCTCCAGGGCGGTCAGCGCCAGCCCGGCCTCCGGGATATTCGACAGCAGGCCGCCGAAGCCAATCGGCAGCAGCAGCAGCGGCTCGAACTTCCTCGCGATGGCCAGCCACAGCAGCAGCAGGCTCACCAGCAGCATGACGGCCTGGCCGGCGCCGAGGTGCATCAGCCCCATGCCCTGAATCAGGGCGTTCAGACTTTCCATTTCGCGTCCTCTTCCTTACGCCAGGCTCAGCAGGGTGTCGCCCACCGCCACCGCGTCCCCGGATTTCACCGCGATACCGCGCACGGTCCCGGCCTGCGCGGCGCGGATTTCGGTTTCCATCTTCATGGCTTCCAGAATCAGCAGCACGTCGCCTTCAGCCACCGTCTGGCCTTCCGTGGCAATGACCTTCCAGATGGTGCCCGCCAGCGGCGCGGTTACCGGGGTGCCGGCGCCTCCCGGGGCGGCTGCGGGGGCCGTGGCCTGAACGGGGGCCGCTGCCGTCAGCGGGCTGATATCGCCGCCGTCGCTGACCTTCACCACAAAGGCCTTGCCTTCCACTTCCACGGTGTAGACGCCGGAGGCGGCCGGTTTCTCTGCTTTCACCGCCGGTTTGACCTCTTCAGCCTGCGGCAGCGGCTCGAACGCCGCCGGGTTATGGCGGTTCTCAAGGAACTTCAGGCCGACCTGCGGGAACAGGGCCACGGTGAGCACGTCGTCGATGGCGTTGTCGGCAAGCTGAATATTCTTCTCCTGCGCCTGGCGCTTCACGTCGGCTTCCAGCTGCGCCAGCTCCGGCTTCAGCAGGTCCGCCGGACGGCAGGTGATGGCCTTTGCTCCGTCCAGCACCCGCGCCTGTAATGCCGCGTTGACCGGCACCGGGGTGTGGCCGTACTCGCCCTTCAGTATCCCGGCGGTCTCTTTCGCGATGGTTCTGTAGCGTTCGCCGGTCAGCACGTTAAGCACCGCCTGGGTGCCGACAATCTGCGAGGTCGGGGTGACCAGCGGGATAAAGCCGAGGTCCTCGCGCACCCGGGGGATTTCCGCCAGCACCTCATCCAGACGGTGGGCGGCGTTCTGCTGCTTCAGCTGGCCCTCGAGGTTGGTGAGCATCCCGCCCGGCACCTGGGCCACGAGGATACGGCTGTCGGTGCCCTTCAGCTGGCCTTCAAAGGCGTGGTATTTCCTGCGTACCTCGCGGAAGTACGCCGCGATGCTCTCAAGCCTGAGGATATCCAGCCCGGTGTCATGTTTTGTGCCTGCCAGCGTCGCCACCAGCGCTTCGGTGGCCGGGTGGCCGTAGGTGGCGCTCATGGAAGAGATGGCGGTATCGACACCGTCGACGCCGGCCTCGATGGCCTTCAGCAGGGCCATTTCCGCCATCCCGGTGGTGGCATGAGCATGCAGGTGCAGCCTGACGTCATAGCGCTTTTTGATTTCGCTCACCAGCTCGAAGGCCGCCATCGGGGTGAGAATGCCGGACATGTCCTTAATCGCGATGGAGTCGACGCCGGTCTCCAGCAGCTGTTCGGTCAGGTCGAGCCAGGTCTGCAGGGTGTGGACCGGACTGGTGGTGTAGGAGAGCGTTCCCTGGGCGTGGGCGCCGTGGCTGCGCACCGCCTGCAGGGCGGCCTGCATATTGCGCGGGTCGTTCATGGCGTCGAAGACGCGGAACACGTCCATGCCGTTTTTGACGGCGCGCTCGACGAAGCGCTGCACCACGTCATCGGCGTAGTGGCGGTAGCCGAGCAGGTTCTGGCCGCGGAGCAGCATCTGCAGCGGGGTCTTCGGCATGGCCTTTTTGAGCTCGCGCAGGCGGACCCAGGGGTCCTCGCCGAGGAAGCGGATGCAGGCGTCAAAGGTGGCGCCGCCCCAGCATTCAAGGGACCAGTAGCCCGCGTCATCGAGGGCGGCCGCAACGGGGAGCATATCGTCGAGGCGCAGGCGGGTGGCGAAAAGGGACTGGTGGGCGTCGCGCAGGACGACATCGGTAATGGCAACGGTCATGGATTCCTCCGTGAATTAAGGGTTAAGTCGGCGATGGTGGTGGATAGCGGCGGCAATCACCGGCGCCAGGCGGGCGAAGTCGTCAGCGGGCGCGGCGGGCGCAGGTGCCGCCTTCAGCGCGGGAGCCGGTTCCGGGAAGAAGCGGTTGACGGCGGCGGACATGCCGCGGATGGCGAAAATCAGCAGAAACAGAAACGCCAGCACGAACCCCATGCCGAGAAACATCAGGGTGAAGCCTTCACCCAGCAGTACAGCTTCAGTCATTGAAAGACCCTAAAGTAAGAGCACGACGGCGTGCCTGAAGGCTAACCAAACGATACTTCCGGCTAAGGAGTAGGGTGGATTTCCCGAAGCCGCCCCCGGCTCTGGACCCTAAAGAGCACCGCTGTGGTTGACGCTCAAACATCGCCATCGTGCGTGTTGGTTACATCATCATGCCGAACACAATGCTGGCGATGACCAGCACAATACCGCCGCCCAGACGGGAGGATATTTGCGCATAAGAGATAAGATTCATACGGTTACAGGCCGAGAGCACTTCCAGGTCACCCGAGCCGCCGCGGTTGGCCATGCACAGACCGGCGGTGATCGCGGACTCAATCGGGAAGAAGCCAATCATCCAGCCGCCGACGGCCGCGCCGACGACCGCACCCACCACGATCACCGCCGCGATGATGACGTTCGCGAAGGTAATCGCGTCGATAATTTCCTGCAGGTCGGTGTAGCACACGCCGACGCCGACCATCAGTACCCACAGCAGCTGCTTAGAGAAGAAGTCAGACAGGCGTTTGGCCCCGGCTTTAATCTCCGGCGAGCAGAGGCCGGAAGCGTTCAGCGCCGCGACGATCAGCACCATCCAGGCGAAATAGTGGATAGAGACGCCGCCAATGCTTGGCAAAATTTTCTTGGCAATAACGTAGGCCAGCAGGAAACAGGTGGTGGCGAGCACCAGGCCGACGGCGGTTTCGCGATGGGTAATCTGGCCCGCTTTTTCATCGTCGTCGACTTTAAAGGAGGCTTTACGCACCAGTTCGCCTTCACCGCTCAGCCAGGTGTGTTTTTTACCGATAATATCGAGGAGTGCAGCAAAGACGATGGCAAAGATGTTGGCGATGGTCAGGATAGCAATCGCGGTGGAGTAGTACTCTTCACGCGAACGACCGGTGACGGAGTGATAAATTTCAGACAGCGGCACCGCGCCCGCGCCGTTGCCGCCACCCATAATCGGCAGGACGTACAGCATCATGATGCGGTCGATGGAGATACCGAAGCACAGACCAATGATAATCCCGAAGATGGATGCGCCGAGGATCCCCATTAAAATGGTCGGAATATAACCCAGCAGAGATTTCAGCAGCAGCTTGCGGTTAACCGAGAGGATTGCGCCGGTAATCAATACTGCGATGAATAAGTTCAGGAAGTTACTTTTATCCATCACATTAGTGATTGCATCAATTTCTTTCTGGGTGAAAATGCCGGCGTAAACGAAATAGGCGGCCACGAGGAAGATCATCACCGGCGCGCCGCCAATATATTTATTGAAGATTGGCAGGCGTTTGCCAATTTCGCCAAAAACGGCGCCAATGATAAACATGATCGCGAAGCCACCAACAATGTCGGTCGGCAGGGCATTATAAAAGTGTGAAAGTAGTAAAGTGATTAACGCAAAGGCGTAAAGCGGTAGCGGCATGCCGAAGATTTTAAACCCCAGAATATCGCTAACCCCTTTTTTCTCCGCAGATGGAGCCTGGCTCATATTAGTCATATGACGTCACCCTGTTAAAAAAAGGAATATACACATCATCCTTCAAGCTGCCTCTTTGTTGGCAGCCTTCACTCACCCCAGTCACTTACTATGCGTAAGCTCCTGGGGATTCATTCAGTTACCGCCTCGATGCAACTTGAATGATTTTGTGTATTAATGCCGTTAGAAAAAACAATAATAGGACGGCGGCATAATAATAAATATGTTCCCCGGCGATATGTGATTATCTTCACTGATTAGTCGTGTTTTTAATTAATTTAATTGTTTTTATTCTTCTGAATTAATTAACAACATAAAAACCATAAAGCCAATTAAGGTACGCGGAAAAATGTGATTGAAATAAAAGAACCGCTGCGGGAACGATGGCGAAATACAGCTCGTTTTGGTCAATGAAGCGCGAAAAAAATGAATCTGATAGTAAAACGCGTCGCGGTACAGCTCGACCCACGGCGGCGAGAGGCCGTTGACCTCTTTCTTCATCAGCACCAGCTCTCGCTGGAGGCGGACTGCGAATGGGCGATTATCGTCGAGTACCAGCGGCGCATTGTCGGCTGCGGCGCCATTGCCGGATGCGTCCTGAAGTGTATTGCCGTCGACCCGTCGCTGCAGGGGGAAGGGCTCAGCCTGAAGCTGCTGACTGAACTGATGACCCTGGCGTATGAGCTGGGCCGCAGCGAACTGTTTCTGTTCACTAAACCCTATAACGCGGCGCTCTTCTCCTGCGCCGGGTTCTGGCCTATCGCCCGCGCGGGGGAGCAGGCCGTGTTAATGGAAAATAGCCGCGAACGTCTGGCCCGCTATTGCCGCCAGCTTACGATGTATCGTCAGCCCGGCGAAAAAATCGGCGCCATCGTGATGAACGCCAATCCCTTTACCCTGGGGCATCGTTGGCTGGTGGAGCAGGCGGCTCAACGCTGCGACTGGCTGCATCTGTTCGTGGTGAAGGAGGATGCTTCGTTTTTCCGCTACCGCGATCGCGTGGCGCTGATTGAACAGGGGATCGCCGGGATCGCCAACGTGACCCTGCATCCGGGATCGGCCTATCTGATCTCGCGCGCCACTTTTCCCGGCTACTTCCTTAAAGACAAAGGCGTGGTTGACGATTGCCACAGCCAGATCGATCTGCAGCTCTTTCGCGAACGTTTAGCCCCGGCGCTGGGCGTGACCCACCGCTTTGTCGGCAGCGAACCGCTGTGTGAATTAACCCGTCGCTACAACCAGCGCATGCGCCAGCTGCTGGAAGCGCCCGGCGACGCGCCGGCGATTCAGGTGGTTGAGCTGGCGCGGGTTGAGAAAGAGGGCGCGCCCATTTCCGCTTCCCGGGTGCGCAGGCTGTATCAGCAGCGCCAGTGGTCGTCGATTGCGCCGCTGGTGCCGCCGGGAACCCTCTCTTTTCTGATGCATCTGGCGGAAAGCGAACACCAAACCGCCTGATTTACCTCCATAACTAAGGATCAGCCTCTATGGAAATGATGATTGACGCCCTGGCCGGCACGCTGGAATCCAGCGATGTGATGGTCAGGATCGGGCCTGCGAATGAGCCAGGTATTCAGCTTGAAATCGACAGCATTGTGAAGCAGCAGTTTGGCGCGGCGATTGAGCGGGTGGTCAGAGAGACGCTGACGCAGCTTGGCGTTACCCGGGCGAACGTCGTCGTCGATGATAAAGGCGCGCTCGAATGCGTACTGAAGGCTCGGGTTCAGGCCGCGGCGCTGCGCGCGGCGCAACAATCTCAACCGCACTGGAGTCAGCTATGAAACCTCGTCGCAGTATGCTGTTTATCCCCGGCGCCAACGCCGCGATGTTAAGCACCTCATTTGTTTACGGCGCTGACGCGGTGATGTTCGACCTCGAAGATGCCGTCTCGCTCCGTGAAAAAGATACCGCCCGCCTGCTGGTGCATCATGCGCTACAGCATCCGCTCTACCGGGACGTGGAAACCGTGGTGCGCATTAACCCGCTCAGCACGCCGTTTGGTCTCGCCGACCTTGAGACGGTGGTGCGCGCGGGCGTCGATATGGTGCGCCTGCCGAAAACCGATAGCAAAGAAGATATCCATGAGCTGGAAGCGCAGGTCGAGCGGATTGAGCGCGAATGCGGCCGGGAAGTGGGCAGCACGAAATTAATGGCGGCGATAGAGTCGGCGCTGGGCGTAGTGAACGCGGTTGAGATCGCTCGCGCCAGCCCGCGCCTGTCGGCCATCGCGCTGGCGGCCTTCGATTACGTTATGGATATGGGCACCAGCCGCGGCGACGGCACCGAACTGTTTTACGCCCGCTGCGCTGTGCTGCACGCGGCGCGCGTCGCCGGGATCGCGGCGTACGACGTGGTGTGGTCGGATATTAACAATGAAGAGGGTTTCCTCGCGGAAGCGAATCTGGCGAAGAATCTTGGCTTTAACGGTAAATCGCTGGTTAACCCGCGCCAGATTGAGCTGCTGCACCAGGTTTATGCCCCCACGCTGAAAGACGTTGAACATGCGCGGGAGGTGATCGCGGCGGCGGAAGAGGCGGAAGCGCGCGGTCTGGGTGTGGTATCGCTGAACGGCAAGATGATAGATGGACCGATTATCGATCATGCGCGCAAAGTCGTGGCGCTGTCGGCTTCCGGCATTCGTGATTAAGGAGTAAATAATGAAAGAGACCGTAGCAATGCTTAATCAGCAGTACGTGATGCCGGAAGGATTAGCACCCTATGCGGGCGTGACGGCGCAGAGCCCGTGGCTGGCCAGCGAAAGCGAAAAGCGGCAGCGTAAAATCTGCGCCTCGCTGGAGGAGGCGATTCGCCGTTCCGGGCTGCAAAACGGCATGACCATCTCTTTTCACCACGCCTTCCGCGGCGGCGACAAGGTGGTCAATATGGTGGTGGCGAAGCTGGCTGAAATGGGTTTTCGCGATCTGACGCTGGCTTCAAGCTCGCTTATCGATGCCCACTGGCCGCTGATTGAGCATATTAAGAATGGCGTGATCCGCCAGATTTACACCTCGGGTCTGCGCGGTAAGCTGGGCGAAGCGATCTCCGCCGGCCTGATGGAAAACCCGGTACAAATCCACTCTCACGGCGGCCGGGCGCATTTAGTGCAAACCGGTGAGCTACGCATTGATGTGGCGTTCCTCGGCGTGCCGTGCTGCGATGAGTATGGCAACGCCAACGGCTTTAGCGGTAAATCCCGCTGCGGATCGCTGGGCTACGCCAGAGTGGATGCCGAGGCCGCCGGATGCGTGGTGCTGCTCACCGAAGAGTGGGTAGATTATCCAAACTATCCGGCCAGCATCGCCCAGGATCGGGTCGATCTGATCGTGCAGGTCGATGAGGTCGGCGATCCGGCGAAAATCACCGCCGGGGCGATCCGTTTGACCAGCAACCCGCGCGAACTGCTGATCGCCCGCCAGGCGGCGAAGGTGATCGAACACTCTGGTTATTTCAAAGACGGTTTCTCTTTGCAGACGGGGACCGGCGGCGCATCGTTGGCGGTGACCCGTTTCCTCGAAGATAAGATGCGTCGTAACAACATTACCGCCAGCTTTGGTCTGGGCGGGATCACCGGCACGATGGTCGATCTGCACGAAAAGGGGCTGATCAAAGCGCTGCTGGATACCCAGTCTTTTGACGGCGATGCCGCGCGTTCGCTGGCCAATAACCCTAACCATATCGAAATTTCCGCTAATCAGTACGCCAATCCCGGCTCGAAAGGCGTCTCCTGCGAACGCCTGAACGTGGTGATGCTGAGCGCGCTGGAGATCGATACCGGATTCAACGTTAACGTGATGACCGGCTCCAACGGCGTGCTGCGCGGCGCGTCCGGCGGCCACAGCGATACGGCGGCGGGCGCGGATTTAACCATTATCACCGCGCCGCTGGTGCGTGGGCGCATCCCGTGCGTGGTGGAGAAGGTGCTGACTCGCGTGACGCCGGGCGCCAGCGTGGATGTGCTGGTCACCGATCACGGTATCGCCGTCAACCCGGCGCGTCAGGACCTGATTGATAACCTGCGTAACGCGGGTATCCCGCTGCTGACCATTGAAGAGCTGCAGCAGCGCGCCGAACTGTTGACCGGCAAGCCTGACCCGATCGCCTTCACCGATCGGGTGGTGGCCGTGGTGCGCTATCGCGACGGGTCAGTGATTGATGTCATTCATCAGGTTAAAAGCGCCGGTTAAACGCGCTGAGGAGAAAGGCATGAGCGAAGTGATGATAAGCCAGCGTCGCCCGTTGAGCCGTCAAACGGTGACGGCGGAGGAGATGGTTTCTCGCGTGGAACGGGCGCTGCTGACCGAAGTCCGCCTGACGCCGAAACCGGGCCTGGTGGATATTCGTAACGCCGGCGCGCATCGGGATATGGATCTGGCCTCTTTTGAGGCCAGCACGGCGGCTGTCGCGCCATGGATGGAGAAGTTTTTCATTATGGGCCACGACACGGCCAATATCACGCCGGAGCAGGTATTGACGATGCTGCGTCCGGTGGGCATGGCGTGCGAGACGGATATGCTGGAGGCTACCGGCGGGGTGAATACCCATCGCGGCGCGATCTTCGCTTTTGGCCTGCTCTGCGCGGCGGCGGGAAGGCTGGTGGCCAGAGGGGAGCCGGTTGAACAGCACCGGGTTTGCGATCGGGTGGCCCGCTTCTGCCGCGGCCTGGTCGGGCGCGAGCTCTCCTCTCCAGAAGGAATGAAGGTCAGTAAAGGCGAAGGGCATTTCCTGCGCTACGGGCTCTCCGGCGCCAGAGGCGAAGCGGAAAGCGGCTTTCGCACCGTGCGCACTCAGGCGATGCCGGTCTTCAATCGCGTTATGGCGGACACCGGCGATACCAATCTGGCGTTACTGCAGACTCTGCTGCACCTGATGGCCTGGAATGACGATACCAATCTGGTGTCGCGCGGCGGGCTGGAAGGGCTCAATTTTGTGCAGCAGCAGGCGCAAAAGCTGCTGTGGGAAGGCGGGGTGCTGTCCGACGGCGGGATGGACGCGCTGCGCCGGCTGGATGATGAGCTGATTATTCGCCACCTTAGCCCGGGCGGCAGCGCCGACCTGCTGGCGGTCACCTGGTTCCTGTCCGGTTTCCCGGCCGGCGAGCTGTTCCTGCACTAATCGCTGCTTTTCTGTCGCCGTATTCCCCGGATTGGCCATACAGGGCCGGGCCGGGGTTGCGGACTGCGCGCGCTCCTCGCTTCTCACTACTCCACGGCAAATTCCCGGCACAATCTTATAGTTTTTACTGATATCGGCGGCAGTTTGTCATAAATTTCTAATTATCGGTGTTTTTGAGTAGCGGCTCATCGTTGGGCTGGTTACTCTGAAAACAATTTACGTAGTGTTAACAAAAGAGAATAGCTATGCATGATGCACAAATCCGCGTGGCCATCGCGGGCGCGGGCGGCCGGATGGGACGCCAGTTAATTCAGGCGGTACAGCAGATGGACGGCGCGGCGCTTGGCGCGGCGCTGGAGCGCGAAGGTTCCTCGCTGCTCGGCAGCGATGCGGGCGAGCTGGCGGGCGCGGGCAGGTCAGGGGTGGTGGTGCAAAGCAGCCTTGAGGCGGTAAAAGACGATTTTGACGTTTTCATCGATTTTACCCGCCCGGAAGGCACGCTGGCCCATCTTGCGTTTTGCCGTCAACACGGCAAAGGCATGGTTATCGGCACCACCGGCTTTGACGACGCCGGGAAGCAGGCGATTCGCGACGCTTCGCAGGAGATCGCCATCGTGTTTGCCGCCAACTTCAGCGTCGGCGTCAACGTGATGCTTAAGCTGCTGGAAAAGGCGGCGAAGGTGATGGGCGACTATACCGATATTGAGATTATCGAAGCGCATCATCGTCACAAAGTCGACGCGCCATCGGGTACGGCGCTGGCGATGGGCGAGGCGATTGCCGGAGCCCTGGATAAAGATCTGAAAGCGTGTGCGGTCTACAGTCGCGAAGGCTATACCGGCGAACGCGTTCCCGGCACCATCGGCTTTGCGACCGTGCGCGCCGGGGATATCGTCGGCGAACATACGGCGATGTTTGCGGATATCGGCGAACGTATTGAAATCAGCCATAAGGCTTCCAGCCGAATGACTTTTGCAAATGGTGCCGTTCGTTCCGCTTTATGGCTAAAAGGAAAGAAAAACGGTCTTTTTGATATGCGTGATGTGCTTGAATTGAACTCTTTATAACGATTATTACCCATCGTGATGTGGTTATTGCTTTCAATAAGTAATTGATTGCAAGGGGCAATGTTTTATTGCCCTTTTTTATTTTTGGCGTTTAATCGATTTTTTATCGCCAGGCCTGAAAAATACTATCTTATCCGCCTTATTTTTGTTGTTTTATTGTAAATTTTGACCATCTGGTCTACTTTTTCAATCCCTGCCCGGCGATTTTACAAACATCCTCCTCCGCAAGCGTTTTCCCGGGCGAGTTAGGTGATCTTTTTGCCCGTTAAGACAGGTATTGCTGAATAGTGGCCTGAAACAAGATTAAAAATATCCGCTTTAAGTTGACTTTTATCCGCCATCTCTCCAGAATGCCGCCGTTTGCCAAAATTCTGCGGGCAACAGATTTGCATTGATTCAGATCTACGTTATGAATTAATATGCAAATAAAGTGAGTGGATATTCTCTGGAGGGTGTTTTGATTAAGTCAGCGCTATTGGTTCTGGAAGACGGAACCCAGTTTCACGGTCGGGCCATTGGGGCTACCGGCACGGCGGTTGGGGAAGTCGTTTTCAATACTTCAATGACCGGTTATCAAGAAATCCTCACTGATCCTTCCTATTCCCGCCAAATCGTCACTCTAACTTATCCCCATATCGGCAACGTCGGCACCAATGCCGCCGATGAAGAATCTTCTCAGGTACATGCGCAGGGTCTGGTCATTCGCGATCTGCCGCTGATTGCCAGCAACTTCCGCAATACCGAAGACCTCTCTTCTTATCTGAAGCGCCACAATATCGTGGCGATTGCCGATATCGATACCCGTAAGCTGACCCGCCTGCTGCGCGAAAAAGGCGCGCAGAACGGCTGCATCATCGCCGGCGATAGCCCGGATGCGCAGCTGGCGCTGGAAAAAGCGAAAGCGTTCCCGGGCCTCAACGGCATGGATCTGGCGAAGGAAGTGACCACCGCAGAAACCTACAGCTGGACGCAGGGGAGCTGGACGCTGGCGGGCGACCTGCCGGAAGCCAAAGCGGAAAGCGAGCTGCCGTTCCACGTGGTGGCCTACGATTTCGGCGCCAAGCGCAACATCCTGCGCATGCTGGTCGATCGCGGCTGCCGTCTGACGGTGGTGCCGGCAAAGACCTCCGCTGAAGAGGTGCTGAAGATGAATCCGGACGGTATCTTCCTGTCTAACGGTCCCGGCGACCCGGCGCCCTGCGACTACGCTATCGCAGCGATTGAGAAGTTCCTGGAGACCGATATTCCGGTATTCGGCATCTGCCTCGGCCACCAGCTGCTGGCTCTGGCGAGCGGCGCGAAGACCGTGAAGATGAAGTTCGGCCACCACGGCGGCAACCATCCGGTAAAAGATATTGATAACAACGTGGTGATGATCACCGCGCAGAACCACGGCTTTGCGGTGGATGAGGCGTCTATGCCCGCCCACCTGCGCGTGACCCACAAGTCGCTGTTCGACGGCACCCTGCAGGGGATTCACCGTACCGATAAACCGGCGTTCAGCTTCCAGGGGCATCCGGAGGCGAGCCCCGGCCCGCACGATGCCGCACCGCTGTTCGACCATTTTATCGAGTTAATTAAGCTCTACCGTCAGTCCGCGAAATAATCAGAACCTGTTTATGTTCTGCTGTGCTCGGGAATACGGCGTTAAAAATTTGTTCAAAATGCTCATTTACGTTTTGTAAACTGCGCTTTCTCACAAATTTTTTCCTTGTCTACCCATCGCTCGCGACGACCATAAACAGGTTCTTCGGAGAAGAAAGCAATGCCAAAACGTACAGATATAAAAAGCATCCTGATTCTGGGCGCGGGCCCGATTGTTATCGGTCAGGCGTGTGAATTTGACTACTCCGGCGCCCAGGCGTGTAAAGCGCTGCGCGAAGAGGGCTACCGCGTCATTCTGGTGAACTCTAACCCGGCCACCATCATGACCGACCCGGAAATGGCCGATGCTACCTACATCGAGCCGATTCACTGGGAAGTGGTGCGCAAGATCATTGAGAAAGAGCGTCCGGATGCGGTTCTGCCGACCATGGGCGGCCAGACGGCGCTGAACTGCGCGCTGGAGCTGGAGCGTCAGGGCGTGCTGGCCGAGTTCGGCGTGACCATGATTGGCGCGACCGCCGACGCGATTGATAAAGCCGAAGACCGCCGCCGTTTCGACGTGGCGATGAAGAAAATCGGTCTCGATACCGCGCGTTCCGGTATCGCGCATACCATGGAAGAAGCGCTGGCGGTTGCCGCTGAAGTTGGCTTCCCGTGCATCATCCGTCCGTCCTTTACGATGGGCGGCACCGGCGGCGGTATCGCCTACAACCGCGAAGAGTTCGAAGAGATCTGCGAACGCGGTCTGGATCTCTCGCCGACCAACGAGCTGCTGATTGATGAATCGCTGATCGGCTGGAAAGAGTACGAGATGGAAGTGGTGCGTGATAAAAACGACAACTGCATCATCGTCTGCTCCATCGAAAACTTCGACGCGATGGGCATCCACACCGGCGACTCCATCACCGTGGCGCCGGCGCAGACCCTGACCGACAAAGAGTACCAAATCATGCGTAACGCCTCGATGGCGGTACTGCGTGAAATCGGCGTAGAAACCGGCGGCTCCAACGTTCAGTTCTCGGTGAACCCGAAAGATGGTCGCCTGATCGTTATCGAAATGAACCCGCGCGTCTCCCGCTCCTCGGCGCTGGCCTCGAAAGCCACCGGCTTCCCGATCGCTAAAGTGGCGGCGAAGCTGGCGGTTGGTTACACCCTTGATGAGCTGATGAACGATATCACCGGCGGCCGCACCCCGGCGTCGTTTGAGCCGTCCATCGACTACGTCGTGACCAAAATCCCACGCTTCAACTTTGAAAAATTCGTCGGCGCGAACGACCGTCTGACCACCCAGATGAAGTCGGTGGGCGAAGTGATGGCGATTGGCCGTACCCAGCAGGAGTCCCTGCAGAAAGCGCTGCGCGGCCTGGAAGTGGGCGCTACCGGTTTCGACCCGAAAGTGAGCCTCGATGACCCGGAAGCGCTGACCAAGATTCGCCGCGAGCTGAAAGATGCTGGCGCTGAGCGTATCTGGTACATCGCTGACGCTTTCCGCGCGGGCCTCTCCGTTGATGGCGTGTTCAACCTGACCAATATCGACCGCTGGTTCCTGGTGCAGATTGAAGAGCTGGTGCGTCTGGAAGAGAAAGTGGCTGAAGTCGGTATTACCGGCCTCGACGCCGACTTCCTGCGTCAGCTCAAGCGTAAAGGCTTTGCCGATGCGCGTCTGGCGAAGCTGGCTGGCGTGCGCGAAGCGGAAATCCGCAAGCTGCGCGACCAGTATGACCTGCACCCGGTCTACAAGCGCGTGGATACCTGCGCGGCGGAATTCGCTACCGACACCGCCTACATGTACTCCACTTATGAAGACGAGTGCGAAGCCAACCCGTCCGTTGACCGCGACAAAATCATGGTGCTCGGCGGCGGCCCGAACCGTATCGGCCAGGGCATCGAGTTCGACTACTGCTGCGTCCATGCCTCCCTGGCGCTGCGCGAAGACGGCTACGAGACCATTATGGTCAACTGTAACCCGGAAACCGTCTCTACCGACTACGACACCTCCGACCGCCTCTACTTTGAGCCGGTGACGCTGGAAGACGTGCTGGAAATCGTGCGCATTGAGAAGCCGAAAGGCGTTATCGTGCAGTACGGCGGCCAGACGCCGCTGAAGCTGGCGCGCGCGCTGGAAGCGGCAGGCGTGCCGGTTATCGGCACCAGCCCGGATGCTATCGACCGTGCGGAAGACCGCGAGCGCTTCCAGCACGCGGTTGACCGCCTGAAGCTGAAGCAGCCGGCGAACGCCACCGTGACCGCGATCGAAATGGCGGTCGAAAAGGCGAAAGAGATTGGCTACCCGCTGGTGGTGCGTCCGTCCTACGTTCTCGGCGGCCGCGCGATGGAAATCGTCTACGACGAAATCGACCTGCGTCGCTACTTCCAGACCGCCGTCAGCGTCTCTAACGATGCGCCGGTGCTGCTGGACCGCTTCCTTGACGATGCGGTTGAAGTCGACGTCGATGCGATCTGCGACGGCGAAATGGTGCTGATTGGCGGTATCATGGAGCATATTGAGCAGGCGGGCGTGCACTCCGGCGACTCCGCGTGTTCGCTGCCGGCCTACACCCTGAGCCAGGAAATTCAGGACGTGATGCGCGAGCAGGTGCAGAAGCTGGCCTTTGAGCTGCAGGTGCGCGGCCTGATGAACGTGCAGTTTGCGGTCAAAAACAACGAAGTCTACCTGATTGAAGTCAACCCGCGCGCGGCGCGTACCGTCCCGTTCGTCTCGAAAGCCACCGGCGTACCGCTGGCAAAAGTCGCGGCGCGCGTGATGGCGGGCAAAACGCTGGCTCAGCAGGGCGTCACGAAAGAGATCATCCCACCGTACTATTCGGTGAAAGAGGTGGTGCTGCCGTTTAACAAATTCCCGGGCGTCGACCCGCTGTTAGGGCCAGAAATGCGCTCTACCGGTGAAGTCATGGGCGTAGGCCGCACCTTCGCGGAAGCGTTCGCCAAGGCGCAGCTGGGCAGCAACTCGACGATGAAGAAACAGGGACGCGCGCTGCTCTCCGTTCGCGAAGGCGACAAAGAGCGCGTGGTGGATCTGGCGGCAAAACTGCTGAAGTTTGGTTTCGAGCTGGATGCGACCCACGGTACCGCGATTGTGCTGGGCGAAGCCGGCATCAACCCGCGTCTGGTGAACAAGGTGCATGAAGGCCGTCCGCACATTCAGGACCGCATCAAGAATGGCGAATACACCTACATCATCAACACCACCGCGGGCCGCCAGGCGATTGAAGACTCCAAGCTGATTCGCCGCAGCGCCCTGCAATACAAAGTGCACTACGACACCACGCTGAACGGCGGTTTCGCGACCGCAATGGCGCTGAATGCCAATGCGATGGAAAAAGTGACCTCGGTGCAGGAAATGCACGCGCAGATTAAAAAGTAATATTATCTGCCAGTAAAAGCGCCTCCGGTGGCCACGCCGGAGGCGCTTTTTTTTGCGTGACGATAAGCCTGGGCGGAATAAAGTGACGCTCCCCGCGGCGCTGAACGTCGAACAAAAACAGGGGGATCGGCGTTAACAGGCCACTTCGGAGAGTTCTGGTTTTCTCTCGCCGGACAGTCAGCTAGCCTAAAGTGGTTAGGGTGATAATGAATATGACTTAGAGCCTATCCCAGTAGGCGTTATTGGCGCAGCCAGTTTGGATACGGACAGCGCGGAGAAACCGGAGCGTACACGTAGTACGTGAGGATTTCGAGCACTGCCCAGGTCCAAAATGGCAAGTGAAATAGTCCTAATGGGATAGGCTCTTAATAACGGGAGAGAAACACCATGCACAACAAGCCCCTCACCGCTGCTATCTTCGCCGCTGCCGCACTTTTCACCGTGGCCGGCTGTTCATCTAATCAGTCGCTAAAAACGACCGACGGAAAAACCATTGTCACCGATGGCAAACCGCAGGTGGATGACGACACCGGCCTGGTGTCCTACAAAAACGCGGAAACCGGCCGCACCGAGCAGATCAATCGCGATCAGGTTAAGTCCATGGACGAACTGGATAACTAAGCGTTATCCACGGCCCCGTACCGCGGGGTCACGCCTGCCTGACCGATCCTCGCCCTGAACGAGAGATAAATCACACTTATCACTGTAAGCGGTTCGATTAACTGTCTACACTCTTGCTGATTACAACAAGAGCTAACGCAGGCTAATCAATGATCCTCATAATTTATGCGCACCCTTATCCGCAGCACTCGCATGCGAATAAGCGGATGCTTGAGCAGGCAGGGACGCTTGACGGCGTCGAGATACGCTCTCTCTATCAACTTTACCCCGATTTCAATATCGATATCGCTGCCGAGCAGGCGGCGCTGGCCCGTGCCGATCTGGTCATCTGGCAGCATCCGATGCAGTGGTACAGCGTGCCGCCGCTGCTCAAGCTGTGGATGGACAAAGTGCTGGCGCACGGCTGGGCATACGGGCACAACGGTATCGCGCTGCGCGGTAAATCGCTGATGTGGGCGGTGACCACCGGCGGCGGCGAAAGCCACTTTGATATTGGTTCCTTTCCCGGTTTCGACGTCCTGGCGCAGCCGCTGCAGGCGACCGCGCTGTATTGCGGCATGAAATGGCTGCCGCCGTTCGCGATGCATTGCACTTTTATCTGCGATGACGAAACCCTTCAGGCGCAGGCGCGCCACTACCGTCAACGTTTAATCGAATGGCAGGAGGCGCACAATAATGGATAGCCATACGCTGATACAGGCGCTGATCTATTTAGGATCCGCCGCGCTGATCGTGCCGATTGCCGTACGCCTTGGGCTGGGGTCGGTGCTCGGCTACCTAATTGCCGGCTGTATTATTGGCCCGTGGGGGCTGCGGCTGGTCACCGACGCCGAGTCGATTTTGCACTTCGCGGAAATCGGCGTGGTGCTGATGCTTTTCGTTATCGGTCTTGAGCTCGATCCCCAGAGGCTGTGGAAACTGCGCGCCTCGGTGTTCGGCGGCGGGGCGCTGCAGATGGTCGTCTGTGGCGTGCTGATTGGCCTGTTCTGCATGTCGCTGGGTCTGCGCTGGCAGGTTGCCGAGCTGATTGGTATGACCCTGGCGCTCTCCTCAACGGCGATCGCTATGCAGGCGATGAACGAACGTAACCTGACGGTTACCCAGCTGGGCCGCAGCGCCTTTGCGGTGCTGCTGTTCCAGGATATCGCGGCCATTCCTCTGGTGGCGATGATCCCGCTGCTGGCGGCGAGCGGCGGCTCGACGACGCTGGGCGCGTTTGCGCTCTCGGCCCTGAAAGTGGCGGGCGCGCTGGCGCTGGTGGTGGCGCTCGGACGCTATCTGACCCGGCCGATGCTGCGTTTTGTCGCGCGCTCCGGCCTGCGTGAAGTCTTCAGCGCCGTGGCGCTGTTCCTGGTGTTTGGCTTCGGGCTGCTGCTGGAAGAGGTCGGGCTGTCGATGGCGATGGGGGCCTTCCTCGCCGGCGTGCTGCTGGCGAGCTCGGAGTACCGCCACGCCCTGGAGAGCGATATTGAACCGTTTAAGGGCCTGCTGCTGGGGCTGTTTTTTATTGGCGTCGGGATGTCTATCGACTTCGGTACCCTGGTGACCCATCCGCTGCGGATCCTGATTCTGCTGGTGGGATTCCTGGTGATTAAATCCCTGATGCTGTGGCTGATCGCCCGGCCGTTAGGCGTTCCGCGCGCCCAGCGCCGCTGGTTTGCGGTGCTGCTGGGGCAGGGGAGCGAATTCGCCTTTGTGGTCTTCGGCGCGGCGCAGATGGCCGATGTCCTGGACGGCGAATGGGCGAAGGCGCTGACCCTCGCGGTGGCGCTATCAATGGCGGCCACGCCAATCCTGCTGGTGCTGCTGACCCGCCTGGAGAAATCCGCCAGCGGCCAGGAGCGCGAAGCCGATGAAATTGACGAAGAGCAGCCGCGGGTGATTATCGCCGGCTTTGGCCGTTACGGGCAGATCGCCGGCCGCGTACTGCTCTCCAGCGGGGTGAAGATGGTGATTCTCGATCACGATCCTGACCACGTCGACACCCTGCGTAAATTTGATATGAAGGTGTTCTACGGCGATGCGACGCGGGTGGACCTGCTGGAGTCGGCGGGGGCGGAAAAGGCGGAAGTGCTGATTAACGCCATCGACGATCCGCAGACGAACCTGCAGCTGGCGGAGCTGGCAAAAGAGCATTTCCCGCATCTGCAGATCATCTCCCGCGCCCGCGATGTCGATCATTACATCAAGCTGCGCCAGGCCGGGGTCGAAGCGCCGGAGCGTGAAACCTTCGAAGCGGCGCTGAAGTCCGGACGCATGACGCTGGAGGCGCTGGGCCTGGGCGCCTACGAGGCCCGCGAACGGGCCGATCTGTTCCGCCGTTTCAATCTGCAAATGGTGGAAGAGATGGTGGCGATGGCGGAAAACGACGCGGCTTCCCGGGTGGCGGTATTCAAGCGCACCAGCGATATGCTGACCGGCATTATCAACGAAGACCGCAATCATTTATCGCTGGTTCAGCGTCACGGCTGGCAAGGAACGGAAGAGGGACGGCATACCGGTGACATCGCCGATGAGCCGCAAAATAAGCCCTCGGCATAAGGGAGAATTCAGGGTGTTACGTTAGCTTTACAAGTAACATTTTGTTTTCAATTTAAATCCTGCCTGGCGGCTCACGGGGCTTACGTGGGCTCGCCAGCAAATCTTAAAATTTTCTGATTCTTTACTCTTCGCCCAGTCGACGAAGTATTACGCTTTCCGTATAGTGGCGACAATTTTTTGCATTCGGGAATTATTCAATGATCAGTCTGATTGCGGCGTTAGCGGTAGATCGCGTCATTGGTATGGAAAACGCCATGCCATGGAATCTGCCTGCCGATCTCGCCTGGTTTAAGCGCAATACCTTAAACAAACCGGTAGTGATGGGACGTCTTACCTGGGAATCCATCGGTCGTCCGTTACCGGGGCGTAAAAATATCGTGATTAGCAGCCAGCCCGGCACCGACGATCGCGTGCAGTGGGTCAAATCGG
This sequence comes from Klebsiella sp. Q11, assembly GCF_964241505.1. NCBI lineage: Bacteria > Pseudomonadati > Pseudomonadota > Gammaproteobacteria > Enterobacterales > Enterobacteriaceae > Klebsiella > Klebsiella sp. Q11. The sequence continues at coordinate 207,879 of NZ_CAXSXW010000010.1, read as the reverse complement.
TAGATGAAGCCATTGCCGCCTGCGGCGACGTGGAAGAGATGATGGTGATCGGCGGCGGACGCGTGTACGAGCAGTTCCTGCCGAAAGCGCACAAGCTCTATCTGACCCATATTGATGCGGAAGTGGAAGGGGATACCCACTTCCCGGATTACGATCCGGATGAGTGGGAGTCGGTATTCAGCGAGTTCCACGATGCCGATGCGCAGAATTCCCATAGCTACTGCTTCGAGATTCTGGAGCGCCGCTAAGGTTTTCCCCGGTGACGTTCGCTCACCGGGGTGACTCTCTTCAGGAGGCGATCGCCTCGCCTTCATCAAGATTGCTCTGCCGGTTCGATCGCTGCGTGAAGTACGTTTTATCTTCCCAGCGCAGGCAGGTCAGATCGCCGCCCCAGCAGCAGCCGGTATCCAGCGCGTAAATCCCTTCCGGCGTGCCTTTCCCTTCCAGCGAAGCCCAATGACCGAAGGCAATGCTGTACTCGCTGGCCACCGGCCCGGGAATAGCAAACCACGGCTTGAGCGGCGCGGGCGCGTTTTCCGGCGCCTCCTTGGCGTACATATCCAGCTGCCCGTTCGGGAAGCAGTAGCGCATGCGGGTAAAGGCGTTGGAGATAAAGCGCAGGCGCGCCAGGCCGCTGAGTTCGTTGCTCCAGTTGTTCGGCATATCGCCGTACATCGCATCGAGGAAGAACGGATAGGAGTCGCTGGCAAGTACGGCTTCCACATCGCGGGCGCACTGTTTGGCGGTTTCCAGATCCCACTGCGGGGTGATCCCGGCATGGGCCATGACCAGCTTTTTCTCTTCATCGATTTGCATCATCGGCTGACGACGCAGCCAGTTGAGCAGATCGTCGGCATCCGGCGCCTCAAGCAGCGATTTCAGCCGATCTTTGGGTTTATTGCGGCTAATGCCCGCAAAGACCGCCAGCAGGTGCAGGTCATGATTGCCCAGAACGAGGCGTACGCTATCGCCAAGCTGTTTCACGAAACGCAGTACTTCGAGCGAACCGGGGCCGCGCGCGACCAGGTCGCCCGTGAGCCACAGCGTATCAGTCTCAGGGTTAAACTCCACCTGCTCTAATAATGCGATCAGTTCATCGTAGCAACCGTGAACGTCGCCAATAAGGTATGTAGACATGTTTTAATGGATGAGAGTGGGTACTGCGAGACGGAAAACAGGGATTTCGATGGTGAACGGCGCGCCGTTCACATCGATCATCGCATAATGTCCCTGCATGGTGCCCAGCGGCGTTTCAATGACCGCGCCGCTGGTATATTGATATTCGCCGCCGGCCGGAATATGCGGCTGCTCGCCGACCACGCCTTCACCCTGGACTTCGGTCTCACGACCGTGGCCGTTGGTGATAAGCCAGTAGCGGCCAAGAAGCTGAACCTGCGTCCGCCCCAAATTGCGAATGGTCACGGTATAAGCGAAGACGTAGCGCTCTTCTTGCGGAGAAGATTGCGATTCGATGTAGACGCTTTGCACCTGTACACAAACTCGGGGCGAATTAATCATGGTTAGCTCTCCTTGGTGGGCGCGTTCTCAGATAACCAGTTAGCTAGCTGACAGTACTGCGCTACGGAAATATTCTCTGCGCGCTTCGCCGGATCGATGCCCAGTTCGGTCAGAACCTCAACGCTGAACAGGTTGCCGAGACTGTTGCGGATCGTTTTCCGACGCTGGTTAAAGGCTTCCGTCGTGATACGGCTCAGTACGCGCACTTCTTTCACCGGATGCGGCAGCGTGCGGTAAGGCACCAGACGCACCACGGCGGAATCGACTTTAGGCGGCGGCGTAAAGGCGCTCGGCGGAACTTCAAGCACCGGAATGATCTGGCAGTAGTACTGCGCCATTACGCTTAACCGACCATACGCCTTACTGTTCGGCCCGGCAACCAGGCGATTGACGACCTCTTTTTGCAGCATAAAGTGCATATCGGCAATGGCATCAGTATAGCTGAACAGATGGAACATCAGCGGGGTCGAGATGTTGTACGGCAGGTTGCCGAATACGCGCAGCGGCTGGCCCATGCTCTGCGACAGCTCGCCGAAGTTCATGGTCATCGCGTCCTGCTGATAAATCGTCAGCTTAGGTCCGAGGAACGGATGCGTCTGCAGACGAGCGGCCAGGTCGCGGTCCAGCTCGATAACGGTGAGCTGGTCGAGGCGTTCACCGACCGGTTCGGTCAGCGCGGCGAGGCCGGGGCCGATTTCAACAATCGCCTGGCCTTTTTGTGGATTGATGGCCGAGACAATGCTGTCGATCACAAACTGATCGTTGAGAAAGTTTTGCCCGAAGCGTTTACGGGCTAAGTGGCCCTGATGGACTCGATTATTCATTGAGTATTAACAATCATTTTAATGGCGAGATTAAGCGCCGTGATAAAACTGCCGACTTCCGCTTTCCCCTGGCCCGCAAGTTCAAGCGCGGTGCCGTGGTCAACGGAAGTGCGAATAAATGGTAAACCGAGCGTAATGTTCACGCCGCGGCCAAAGCCCTGGTATTTTAGCACGGGCAGGCCCTGATCGTGATACATCGCGAGTACCGCATCGGCATGGTCGAGGTATTTCGGCTGAAACAGGGTATCCGCCGGCAGCGGGCCGCTGAGATTCATCCCCTTCGCGCGCATCTCTTCGAGCACCGGAATGATGGTATCGATCTCTTCCGTCCCCATATGGCCGCCTTCGCCCGCGTGCGGGTTCAGGCCGCAAACCAGCACGTGCGGGTTGCTGATACCAAATTTGGTGCGCAGATCGTGATCCAGGATAGTGATGATTTCCCGCAGCAGCTCAGGGGTAATCGCATCGCTTATCGCTTTTAGCGGCAGGTGAGTGGTCACCAGCGCCACGCGCAGCGCTTCGGTCGCCAGCATCATCACCACTTTACTGGCCTGCGAGCGCTCTTCAAAGAACTCGGTATGACCGGTAAAGGCGATCCCCGCATCGTTAATAATGCCCTTGTGCACCGGCCCGGTAATCAGCGCGGCGAATTCGCCGTTCAGGCAGCCATCGCAGGCGCGGGCCAGCGTTTCCACCACGTAGCTGCCGTTGCTGACGTTGAGCACGCCCGGTTCAACCGGCGCGTTGAGCGCGACGGGGAGAAGGGTCAGGGTGCCTGCACGCTGCGGCGTAGCGGGAGCGGTGGGGTTGTAAGGCAGAAGCGATAAAGGAAGACCGAGCAGGTTCGCCCGGTCAGACAGCAGAGCGCCATCGGCGCAGATCACCAGCTCTACCGGCCAGTCGCGCTGCGCAAGCTGCACAACGAGGTCGGGGCCAATCCCGGCGGGTTCACCGGGAGTGATAACAACTCGATTCATACACGTCATCCTTCAGGCGGTCTCTTACTGGCTGCGCTTCGTCGCCCCCGTCAGAGACCGGGGCGATTTGCTCAGCCGCCTCGATACACCCTGAGCGATGTTGTGTATGAGGCTAATGCAATTAGTTGCTCAGAACCTTCACGTAGGCGCTGGCGCGCTGTTCCTGCATCCAGGTCGCCGCTTCTTCAGAGAACTTACGGTTCATCAGCATGCGGTAAGCGCGATCTTTCTGCGCGGCGTCGGTTCTGTCGACGTTGCGGGTATCCAGCAGCTCAATCAGGTGCCAGCCGAAGGAGGAGTGAACCGGAGCGCTGGTCTGGCCTTTATTGAGGCGCAGAATGGCGTCGCGGAAGGCCGGATCGAAGATATCCGGCGTCGCCCAGCCTAAATCACCGCCCTGGTTGGCAGAGCCCGGATCTTCAGAGAACTCTTTTGCCGCTTTGGCAAAGGTGGTTTTTCCACTCTTAATATCCGCCGCGATCTGCTCCAGCTTCGCCCGAGCCTGATCGTCGTTCATGATCGGCGACGGTTTCAGCAGGATATGGCGAGCGTGAACTTCGGTCACGGAGATGTTCTGGCTGCCGCCGCGCATATCGTTAATTTTCAGGATATGGAAGCCCACGCCGGAACGTATCGGGCCGACGATATCGCCTTTTTTCGCGGTGCTCAGCGCCTGGGCGAAGATGCCCGGCAGTTCCTGAATCCGGCCCCAGCCCATCTGGCCGCCTTTCAGCGCCTGCTGGTCGGCAGAGTAGGTGATAGCCAGTTTGCCAAAGTCCGCGCCGCTGCGCGCCTGCTGAACCACTGAATTGGCCTGATCCTGAGCCTCGGCCACCTGCTCGGACGTTGGGTTTTCCGGCAGCGGGATCAGTATGTGGCTGAGATTCAGCTCGGTGCTGGCGTCGTTCTGATCGCCAATCTGTTTGGCCAGGGTTTCAACTTCCTGCGGCAGAACGGTGATACGACGACGGACTTCGTTGTTACGTACTTCCGAAATCAGCATCTCTTTACGAATCTGATTACGGTAGGTGCTGTAGTTGATACCGTCATAGGCCAGACGGCTGCGCATCTGATCCATGGTCATGTTGTTTTGTTTGGCGATGTTGGCGATGGCCTGGTCGAGCTGATCGTCAGAGATCTTCACGCCCATTTTCTGGCCCATCTGCAGGACAATCTGGTCCATGATCAGACGCTCAAGGATCTGATGACGCAGGGTGGCGTCATCCGGCAGCTGCTGCCCGGCCTGGCCGGCGTTCAGTTTTACCGATTGCATCAAGCCATCGACGTCGCTTTCAAGAACAACGCCATTATTGACGACAGCCGCTACTTTATCGACAACCTGTGGGGCAGCGAAACTGGTATTCGCGATCATGGCGATACCGAGAAGCAGCGTTTTCCAGTTCTTCATACTTTTTCCATTTCAATTAACCGCAATTGCGGATTACGTGTAAACCAGCCACATCACAGGGAGCTCTGGTACGGTAAAATGTTCGAACGCAGCATCTGCTGGGTGCCGAGACCGTAGTTGGAGCTCAGGCCGCGCAGCTCAATGTTAAAGCCGAAGGTGTTGTCGTATTTGCTTTCGCTGCTGCTGTTATCCCAGCCGTTGATCTTACGTTCATAGCCGACGCGGATAGCGTAGCAGCAGGAGCTATACTGAACCCCTAACATCTGGTTCGCTGACTTTCTGGTATTCGTGTCGTAGTAATACGCGCCGACGACTGCCCAACGATCGACGATTGGCCAGCTGGCGGTCATCCCCACCTGCGAGATACCATCTTTGTACTGCTTAGCGGTGGAATAAGACGGCAGGGTCGCCTGAATGTATTCCGGGCTCGCATAACGATAGTTAAGTTGTACTAAACGGTTTTCGTCGCGACGATATTCCACGGTTCCGCTGCCGGTTGCGACGTTATCCAGACGCGTATCGTACTGAATTCCCCCGCGTAAACCCCAGTCATCGGCGATGCGCCAGTAGGTATCGCCAGCCCATACCAGTGAACCTCGCGTGTCGTTGTTCTCCCAGTTGATGTTGTCGTCACCGGTACGTGCCTCGGTGAAATAGTAGATTTGACCAACGGAAATATTAAAACGTTCAACGGCGGCGGCATCATAAACGCGAGATGTGACGCCGGTGGAGACCTGGTTGGCGGAAGCGATACGGTCGAGGCCGCTATAGGTACGGTCGCGGAACAGGCCGCTATAGTCCGACTGCAGCAGGGTTGAGTCGTAGCTGCCGATCTTGCTCTGGTCACGATAGGGGATATACAGATACTGCATCCGCGGTTCAAGCGTCTGGGTATAGTTCTCCTGCATATCGCGCTCGAAAACCATTTTACCATCGACTTTAAACTGCGGCATGACGCGGTTAACGGAGTCTTTGTAATCGGTACCGTTGGCCGCGTTGTAGTCATCAAGGTTGCTTTGCTGGTAATGGGTTGCCAGCAGTTTTGCCTCAGTATTGATGCTTCCCCAGCCGTTAGACAGCGGCAGATTGATGGTTGGCTCGAAGTGAACGCGCGTTGCTTCCGGCATTCTGCTGTTCGAGTTAACAAAATGCACCGCCTGGCCATAAAGATGGGTATCAAACGGGCCGACATCGTTCTGGTAGTAGTTCACGTCCAGCTGCGGCTCGGCGGAATAGGCGTTGCTTGAGTCGCGGTTAAAGACCTGGAACTGCTTGGTCGATACGGTGGCGTCAAAGTTCTGATTCGCGTAGCCGGCGCTGAGCTTCTGCGTCGCGTAGCCATCGGTACTGGAACCGTATTTAGAGCTGAAGTCGTTAAAGTAGTCCGGGTCGCTGACTTTGGTATAGTCGGCGTTGAAGCGCCACACCTGGTCTACGACGCCAGAATGGTTCCAGTAGAACAGCCAGCGGCGGCTATTACTGTCGCCGGAGTGATCGTCCTGGTAAATTTTATCCGAAGGCAGGTAGTCGAACTCGATTAGGCCGGTTCCTGCTTTGGTCAGATAGCGGAATTCGTTCTCCCACATGACGCCGCCGCGCTTGCTCATATAGTGCGGCGTCAGCGTGGCGTCGAAGTTCGGGGCGATGTTCCAGTAGTAAGGAAGATAGAACTCGACGCCGTTTTTGGTGCTGTATTTGGCGTTGGGGATCAGGAAGCCCGAACGACGCTTGTCGCCCACCGGCAGCTGCAGGTAGGGACTATAAAAAATCGGTACGGAACCGAGCTTGAAGCGGGCGTTCCAGATCTCAGCGACCTGTTCTTCGCGGTCGTGGATGACTTCACTGCCGACCACGCTCCAGGTGTCAGAGCCCGGCAGACAGGAGGTGAAGCTGCCGTTTTCTAAGATGGTATAGCGGTTTTCACCGCGCTGTTTCATCAGGTCAGCGGTACCGCGCCCCTGACGGCCAACCATTTGGTAATCGCCCTGCCAGACGTTGGTATCTTTGGTGTTCAGATTCGACCAGGCTTTCGGCCCTTTGAGGATCACCTGATTGTCATCATAGTGAACGTTGCCGAGGGCGTCGACCGTGCGCACCGGCTGCGGCTGGCCCGCGGCCTGCTGCTGATGAAGCTGCACTTCATCGGCCTGCAGTCGGCTGTTCCCCTGATTGATATCAACGTTGCCGGTAAATACGGCGTTATCAGGATAGTTGCCTTTCGCATGATCGGCATCGATCGTCACCGGCAGGTCGTTGGGTTTCCCTTCAACCAAAGGACGATTGTAGCTTGGTACGCCAAGCATACACTGCGTGGCGAGATCGGCAGCGAGGCCCTGCTGGCTATACAAGGCGCTGGCAATCATGGTGGCCAGGAGGCTGGGAATACGTTTTTTCATACGTTGTATTTGTTGTTCCGTCATCGTGTGGCAGCGGCTTGCAAACGGTCAGAGCCTAACGTACTCGTCTAAATCGCGCTAGTGTTAATCCTGCCCGTTTCGAGCCCGAGCGTTAGGCACCGTGTAGAATGACGAGTATGATAAAGCAAATTATAGGCTATGTCCCACAATTGACCGAGGCGTAAACGCTTTGTAACGTGCGGTCAGATATAGCTTAACTGGCGGCAGAGAGATTGGGGAGTCTATGCAGTATTTGGGTAAAATAATTGGCGTTGCGGTTGCGTTGATGATGGGCGGCGGCTTTTGGGGCGTGGTGCTGGGCTTCTTAATCGGGCATATGTTTGACCGCGCGCGCAGCCGCCGGCTGAACGTCTTTGCCAATCAGCAGGAGCGCCAGTCGCTGTTTTTCTCGACGACGTTTGAAGTGATGGGGCATCTGACCAAATCGAAAGGGCGCGTTACCGAAGTCGATATTCAGGTCGCCAATTTGCTGATGGATCGCATGAACCTGCACGGCGAAGCGCGTACCGCGGCCCAGCACGCGTTTCGCGTAGGGAAATCAGATGATTACCCGCTGCGGGAGAAAATGCGCCAGCTGCGCAGCGTCTGCTTTGGGCGTTTTGATTTAATTCGGATGTTTCTGGAAATTCAGCTGCAGGCGGCTTTCGCCGACGGCGAACTGCATCCCAACGAACGTGACGTGCTGTTTGTGATTGCCGACGAGCTGGGCATCTCCCGCGCTCAGTTCGAACAGTTCCTGCGCATGATGCAGGGCGGGGCGCAGTTTGGCGGCGGTTCGCAGCAGCAATCTTACGGCCAGCGCGGCGGCAACGCCGGCTGGCAGCAGGCGCAGCGCGGGCCAACCCTTGAAGATGCCTGCAATGTGCTGGGCGTCAAAGCGACCGACGATGCCGCCACCGTCAAGCGCGCCTATCGTAAGCTGATGAGCGAGCACCATCCGGATAAGCTGGTGGCGAAAGGGCTACCGCCGGAAATGATGGAGATGGCTAAGCAGAAAGCGCAGGAGATCCAGAAAGCCTGGGAGCTGATTAAAGAGCAGCGCGGCTTCTGAACGACCGGCCTCTCCCGGGCGGGAGAGGCGTCACGATGCGCCGGCGGCGCGGCGGTACATACGCCGCGGATGGCCAATCTTGCCGTACAGCATTTCCACCTCCAGAAAGCCGATTTCCACGCAGTGCTCCAGATAGCGACGAGCAGTGGTTTTGCTCAAGCCAGCCTCGTTCACCACGTCATCAACCGAAAAGCAGCGCTCTTCTTCGCCGGTAAACAGGCTCTGCACCAGCGCCAGCGTTTTTTCTTCAATGCCTTTACTGCCGCTATCGGCTCGGTAGTTTTTAGCCTGCAGCTGATACAGCGAATCCACGTTCTGCTGGTCGACGATCTTCCATTCGCGCTGCTGATCGTAGAACTGCACGAACCGTTCAAGGGACTGGCTCAGGCGCTTCCATGATACCGGCTTAAGAATGTAGTCGAAGGCGCCGTTGCGGATTGCCTGGCTACAGGTTTCCATATCGCTGGCGGCGGTGATAAAGATCACCGAGCAGTTAGCATGGGCCATAATAGGGTCGTTCATCAGGGTGACCCCTTTGCCGTCCGGCAGGTAGTTATCCAGCAGCACCAGCTGCGGCGGTCTGGCGTTGAGTATCTGCCGCGCCTGGGCGAGAGAGGCCGCCGTGCCGGTCAGCCGCATGCGCGGGTGTTTCTGGATAAGCTCGGCGTGCAGCCGCGCCAGTTCGCTTTCATCTTCAACGATCAGGACATCGACCAGGTCATGATGCATAGTGCGTCTCTTCTTGCGGATGGGCTGGCCCGCTGGCGGGAATAAACAGCGTGAAAATCGCCCCGCGCGGCGCGTTGTCGGCCACTTCAATCGTGCCGCCAGCCTGGGTAACGTAGCGCTCAATAAGATACAGTCCAATACCGTGATCGCCGCGGGTTTTGGTGGTGACGCCGCGCTCAAATATATGCTCGCGGATCTCCGGACGAATACCGACGCCGCGATCGGCGACTTCAATCATTAATTCCCGGGCGTTGAGCTGAATCAGGATCTCGACCGGTTCGTGCGGCAGTTCAGCGCGCTGGGTGGCTTCAATGGCGTTATCCAGCAGATTACCGATGATAGAGATAAGCTCGGACTCCATCAACGACGGCAGCGGGCGGTCGATGCGGCAGGCCGGGTCAAAGCTCAGCTCAACCCCTTTTTCCCGCGCGCGGGCGGCTTTACCCAGCAGCAGGCCGCACAGCGTCGGCGAATTAAAGTGCGATGAAATAAAGTCCAGCAGCTCCTGGGCATGCTCCGACTGCGCCTGAATATAGCGAATCGCCTCATCATAGTGGCCCATATGCAGCAGGCCGGAGAGGGTCGTCATCCGGTTGAGCTGTTCATGGCGCATGATGCGCAGATTATCAACGTAGCGTTTTACCTGGCTGAGCTGGGCGCTCAGGGAGTTGATTTCATCGCGGTCGCGGAAGGTGATCACCCAGCCCTGGAGCGCATTCTCCAGCATGATTCGCACCCGGCTGGCGAGTACCGTCAGCTGATTAAAACGGCACAGCTCGTCGTGGGTATCGCTTTCGAACATCTCTCCGCCGGCGAAAAACGGCTGCGGCGTAATGACGCTATCGATAGACTTACCGCGCAGCTGGTGCGCGGGCTGGCTCAGTCCGAGCAGGCTGCGGGCGGCGTGGTTTATCACTTCAATACGCCGGTGATGGTCAATCACAATCACCCCTTCGTATATCGACTCCATCATCGCTTTTTGCTGACGCACCAGCAGGCCGATTTCGCGCGGCTCCAGCGAGAAAATTTGTTTCTTAATGCTGCGGGTGAAGTACCAGGAGAAGATAAACAGCGCGATAAGCAGCAGCACCGCGGCGATGAAGATATTGATGACTTTTGCCAGCGTAATGCTGTCGAGATAGCTGGTGAGATAGCCGACGGAGACAATGCCAACGACCCGACCCGCGTCATCGAAAATGGGCGCTTTGCTGCGCAGGGAAATACCGAGTCCTCCTTTGCGGATGGTGGTCGTGCTTTTCCCCTCAAGTACCGGCTGGTTATCGCCGCCAACCAGCCGCGTGCCGACCCACTCCGGATGGACAGAGTGAAACAGATGCACGCCCCGCTTATCGCCAATGACGATAAAACTGGCGTCGCTGTGGGCGGCGATATTTTGCATAAAAGGCTTTATCGCCAGCGCGTCTTCACGCGCCACCTGCTGACGTAAATCCGGCATCAGCGCGATTTCTTCTGCCTGTATTTTCGCGCGGGCGCTCATTTCCTGATAAAGCTGATGGCTGGCGTCGAAATAGTAATACACGCCCAGCAGCGCAAACAGCACTGAGAAAAAAGCGACCAGCGAAATGAACAGCTTAAACTGAAATGAAACCTTCATAAGTATAATGCACAGTATCAGGGATACGGCAGCGTATCATTTTTTCGCTGCCGGCATCGTGGCTGAGGGAAACCGGTGAACGTCACAAGAGCGTCCGGGAACCAGAATTATCCGCTGGCGGGGAATTTATCAAGGTTAATCAGGCGCTGGATTTAAAAACCTTAAAAACCACGACAATAAATCAGAGCGGTTTCACAATAATAATAGAAACCATAAAAACCATAGTGACCATTAAAACTTCTTTTTTAATCTGCCGATCCTCACATTAACTCCGCACGTGGCCCTCTAACCTGAAAAGTAATAATAACCAGAGGGCTTAATTATGAGCACCACAGACAATGCATTCTCTGCAACCATCGACCCTATTAATACGCCGAAACCCGCGCTTAAGCAGCGCTGGTGGCATATTCTCGATAACTGGAAAGTCGGTATTATCCCGCTGCCGCTCTTTTTGCTGGCTGGCGGCCTGATCGCGCTGGACTGCCTGGGCGGCAAGCTGCCGAGCGATATCGTCGTGATGGTAGCGACGCTGGCCTTTTTCGGCTTTGCCTGCGGCGAATTTGGTAAACGGCTGCCGGTACTCGGCAAGCTCGGCGCGGCGGCCATCTGCGCGACCTTTATCCCTTCTGCGCTGGTGCATTACGGCCTGCTGCCGGAGGTGGTAGTGGAGTCGACCACCAAATTCTACAAGTCGACCAACATTCTTTATCTTTATATCTGCTGCATTATCGTCGGCAGCATTATGAGCATGAACCGCACCACGCTGATTCAGGGCTTTCTGCGGATTTTCTTCCCGATGCTGTGCGGCGAAATCGTCGGCATGGTGGTCGGCGTCGGCGTCGGTACCGCGCTGGGGCTGGAGCCGTTTCAGGTGTTCTTCTTTATCGTCCTGCCGATCATGGCCGGTGGCGTCGGCGAGGGGGCGATCCCGCTGTCGATTGGTTACGCCGCGCTGATGCATATGGATCAGGGCGTGGCGCTTGGGCGCGTGCTGCCGATGGTGATGCTGGGCAGCCTGACGGCGATCGTTATCTCCGGCTGTTTGAACCAGCTGGGCAAGCGTTTCCCGCATTTGACCGGTGAGGGGCAGCTGATGCCGAACCGCCGCAACGAGACGCATCGCGAAACGCCCGTCGAGGGCAAAATGGACGTGACAACGCTGGCCTCCGGCGCGCTGCTGGCGGTGCTGCTCTATATGCTGGGTATGCTGGGGCAGAAGACCATCGGCCTGCCCGCGCCGGTGGGCATGCTGTTCCTCGCGGTGCTGCTGAAGCTGGTGAACGGCGTCTCTCCGCGCCTGCAGGAGGGCTCGCAGATGGTGTATAAGTTCTTCCGTACGGCGGTCACCTATCCGATTCTGTTTGCCGTCGGCGTGGCGATCACTCCGTGGCAGGAGCTGGTCAACGCCTTTACCGTGACCAATTTGCTGGTGATTATCAGCACCGTAACGGCGCTGGTGGCGACCGGTTTCCTGGTCGGCAAAAAGATTGGCATGTACCCGATTGACGTGGCGATTGTCTCCTGCTGCCAGAGCGGTCAGGGCGGTACCGGTGACGTGGCGATTCTGACCTCCGGCAACCGCATGAACCTGATGCCGTTCGCGCAGATCGCAACCCGGATCGGCGGCGCGATTAATGTTTCGCTGGGTCTGCTGTTCCTCAGTCACTTTCTGGCCTGATTTAACTTTTTTATAACCGCTAAGTCTGCTTTTTCGTGCTAAATGGCGCAGAAAATATCTGCGCCCCGTCTCCAAAACAGGGATCGTTTAGCGATACAATCAGCGCCATTATTCGCGACTGCGACGGCAGCCTGTCCGCTGCCTTTTATTAAGTGAGGAGAGAAACAAATGTCAGTGGATACTCTCGCCCGTGAGGGCGTAAGCATGGAAGCGCTGCTGGCGGCGAAAGAGCAGCGCGCCGCGCGCCAGGCCGACTGGTTAGCCCATTATCAGCGGCCGGTGATTTCGCTGACCCTGGTGACGCCGGGCGCGGTGAAAGACAGCATTCGCTACCGTAATATGATGGGGGTGGCGCTGCAGGCCTGCGATCAGATGCTGTGGAAACACCGCTGGCAGACGCTGGATCGCCAGGTGCTGTGGCTGCCGACCGGGCCGGAAGCGCTGTGGTGCGTCGATCACGCCGCCAGTGAAATCAAAGCCTTCTGTACCGATCTTGAGCATACCCATCCGCTGGGCCGCCTGTGGGATATTGACGTCATTTGCCCGAAAAATGGCCTGGTTGGCCGTCAGTCAATGGGGGAGAACCAGCGCCGCTGCCTGCTGTGCGACGAGCCCGCGCACGCCTGCGCGCGCAGCCGCCGTCATGACACCGGGCAGGTTGTGGCCCGCGTTGAGCAGATGATTGATGCGTGGTTTGCCCGCGACTGACGCCCGTTTTCCGCGGCATTGATGAGCGAGGAGTAGCCCGGGTGAGCCGCTGGCGGCACGACCCGGGACAGAGAGGTACGGTCAGAAGTCGATCGGCGCGCGAAACGTCATCGTATTACCGAAAGCGGGGTGGGTGATGGTCAGCGTTTCGGCGTGCAGCAGCAGACGAGGCGCCATGGCCAGCGCTTCCGGCGACGCATAAAAGCGGTCGCCAAGAATCGGATGGCCCAGCGCCAGCATATGCACGCGCAGCTGATGCGAACGCCCGGTAATCGGCTTCAGGCGCACGCGGGCGGTGTTGTCCACCGCCAACTCCAGCACTTCATACTCGGTTTGTGCCGCTTTGCCGGTTTCGTAACACACCTTCTGCTTTGGCCGGTTCGGCCAGTCGCAAATCAGCGGTAAATCCACCAGACCCTCGGCTTTTTCCGGATGCCCCCAGACGCGGGCGACGTACTGCTTTTTCGGCTCGCGTTCGCGGAACTGCCGCTTAAGCTCGCGCTCTGCCGCTTTGGTCAGGGCTACCACAATCACGCCGCTGGTCGCCATATCCAGCCGGTGCACCGACTCGGCCTGCGGGAAATCGCGCTGAATGCGCGTCATCACGCTGTCCTTGTGCTCAGCCAGCCGGCCCGGTACGGACAACAGGCCGCTTGGCTTGTTGACCACCATAATGTGCTCATCCTGGTAGAGGATAACCAGCCAGGGATCCTGCGGCGGATTGTAGTTTTCCATCGCCATATTCGCGTTCCGTTACTGGTGGGTGACCACGATTAAGCGCAGAGCATCCAGGCGCCAGCCTGCCTGCGCCAGCGCGTCCATAACCTGCTGACGGTTGCTCTCGATAGCCGCCAGTTCATCATCGCGGATGTTCGGGTTCACGGCGCGCAGCGCTTCAAGGCGCGACAGCTCGGCCGTCAGCTTATCGTCGGCTTCTTTACGCGCGGCGTCGATCAGCGCCTGGGCCGCTTTGGCTACCTGGCCTTCGCCCTGCTGTAAAATCGCGTGGACGTCCTGCTGGACGGCGTTGACCAGCTTGCTGCCGGTGTGGCGGTTAACCGCGCTCAGCTGACGGTTGAAGCTTTCGAACTCCACCTGACCGGCGAGGTTGTTGCCGTTTTTGTCGAGCAGCATGCGCACCGGCGTCGGCGGCAGGAAGCGGTTGAGCTGCAGATGCTTCGGCGCCTGCGCTTCAACGACGTAAATCAGCTCCAGCAGCAGAGTACCTACCGGCAACGCTTTATTCTTCAGCAGCGAAATGGTGCTGCTGCCGGTATCGCCGGAGAGGATCAGATCCAGACCGTTGATAATCAGCGGATGCTCCCAGGTGATGAACTGCGCGTCTTCGCGGGACAGGGCGACGTCACGCTCAAAGGTAATGGTGCAGCCATCTTCCGGCAGGCCCGGGAAATCCGGGACCAGCATATGGTCGGAGGGGGTCAGGACAATCAGATTCTCACCGCGATCGTCCTGGTTGATGCCGACGATATCAAACAGGTTCATGGAGAAGGCGATCAGGCTGGTGTCGTCATCCTGTTCTTCAATGCTTTCCGCAAGCTGCTGGGCTTTTTCTCCGCCGTTGGAGTGGATCTCCAGCAGACGGTCGCGGCCCTGTTCCAGCTGCGCTTTCAGCGCTTCATGCTGCTGGCGGCAGGCTTTGATCAGGTCGTCGAAGCCGTCGGTATTTTCCGGCGTGGCAAGATAGTTGATCAGTTCGTTATGCACGCTGTCGTAGACGGTACGGCCGGTCGGGCAGGTGTGCTCGAACGCGTCCAGGCCTTCGTGATACCAGCGCACCAGCACCGACTGGGCGGTTCTTTCCAGATAGGGAACGTGGATCTGAATATCGTGAGCCTGGCCGATACGGTCAAGACGGCCGATACGCTGCTCCAGCAGATCCGGGTTGAACGGCAGGTCGAACATCACCAGATTGCTGGCGAACTGGAAGTTGCGGCCTTCAGAGCCGATCTCAGAACACAGCAGCACCTGAGCGCCGGTATCTTCCTCGGCGAACCAGGCGGCGGCGCGGTCGCGTTCGATAATCGACATCCCTTCGTGGAACACCGCGGCGCGAATGCCTTCGCGCTCGCGCAGGACCTGCTCCAGCTGCAGCGCGGTGGCCGCTTTGGCGCAGATGACCAGCACTTTCTGCGAGCGGTGGCTGGTGAGATGGCCCATCAGCCATTCAACGCGCGGATCGAAGTTCCACCAGGTGCCGGTATCGCCTTCAAATTCCTGATAAATCTGCTCCGGATAGAGCATGTCGCGGGCGCGCTCTTCGGCGGTTTTGCGGGCGCCCATAATGCCGGAAACCTTAATGGCCGTCTGGTACTGGGTCGGCAGCGGCAGACGAATCGTATGCAGCTCGCGTTTCGGGAAACCTTTGACGCCGTTACGGGTGTTGCGGAACAGCACGCGGCTGGTGCCGTGGCGGTCCATCAGCATCGACACCAGCTCCTGACGAGCGGCCTGGGCATCATCGCGATCGCTGTTGGCGGCCTGCAATAATGGTTCAATATCCTGTTCGCCGATCAGATCGCTCAGCGCGTTCAGATCGGCGTCGCTCAGCTTATTACCGGCCAGCAGCAGGGCGACCGCGTCGGCAACCGGACGGTAGTTCTGCTGCTCTTCAACAAACTGGGCGAAGTCGTGGAAACGGTTGGGGTCGAGCAGGCGCAGGCGGGCGAAGTGGCTCTCCATTCCCAACTGCTCCGGCGTCGCGGTGAGCAGCAGAATGCCCGGCACGCATTCGGCCAGCTGTTCAATCGCCTGATATTCCCGGCTCGGGGCGTCTTCGCTCCAGACCAGGTGGTGCGCTTCATCAACGACCATCAGATCCCATTCGGCTTCGCACAGGTGTTCCAGGCGCTGCTTGCTGCGGCGCACGAAATCCAGCGAACAGATCACCAGCTGTTCGGTTTCGAACGGGTTAATCGCGTCGTGCTGCGCTTCGGCATAGCGCTCATCGTCAAACAGCGAGAAGCGCAGGTTAAAGCGGCGCAGCATTTCCACCAGCCACTGGTGCTGCAGGGTTTCCGGGACGACGATCAGGACGCGTTCCGCGGCGCCGGAGAGCAGCTGCTGATGCAGGATCATCCCGGCTTCAATGGTTTTACCTAAACCCACTTCGTCCGCCAGCAGGACGCGCGGCGCGTGGCGGCGGCCAACGTCGTGGGCGATATTCAGCTGATGCGGGATCAGGCTGGTGCGCTGGCCACGCAGGCCGCTCCACGGCATACGGTACTGTTCGCTCTGGAATTTACGCGCACGATAGCGCAGGGCGAAACGGTCCATACGGTCGATCTGTCCGGCGAACAGACGGTCCTGCGGTTTGCTGAAGACCAGCTTGCTGTCGAGGAGCACTTCACGCAGGGTAACGTTGGCTTCCTGAGTATCGAGGCGGGTGCCGGTGTAGGCCAGCAGACCGTTCTCTTCATTAACTTCGTCAACCTGGAGTTGCCAGCCTTCGTGGCTGGTGATGGTATCGCCCGGGTTAAACATCACGCGGGTGATTGGGGAGTCGTTGCGTGCGTACAGACGGTTTTCGCCGATGGCGGGGAAAAGCAGGGTCACCATGCGCGCGTCCAGCGCAACGACCGTCCCTAATCCCAGTTCGCTCTCTGTGTCGCTAATCCAGCGTTGACCAAGTGTAAAAGGCATATATGTTCGGCTCTTTAGTTCTTTGATTGCAGGCAATAGTTGAGCATCTCCATGGAGAATCGGAGATACGTCAAAATTGGGTCCAGGAATGGAAAGGGCGCTATATTACTGGATGGCGGAACGTTCGTCACGTCCTCCTCACCCTTCATTTTGCGGCTTTTGCGCCAGCGGAATGAGTGAGAAAAAATCAAAATAGCCCCAGCTGCCCCGTCACTATTGTAGCAAAATCGTCGTCGACAAAGGGAAGTATTCCTTCGGCGACAGGCTCTAATTGCTTAGAAAGATAGTGTTCATAATCCAGCGGTGATTGCTGATAATCCACCGGTTCCGGCCCGCCGGTGGTCCAGACGTATTTAATGCTGCCGCGCTGCTGATACTGCTGCGGCCTGCCCAGCCTGACGTTTTGCTCATCAGCGAGCCTGGCCGCGCGCACGTGCGGCGGCACGTTGCGCTGATACTCCGCCAGCGGACGGCGCAGGCGCTTGCGGTAGACCAGCCGATCGTCAAGCTCGCCGTTCATCAGCTTATCAATGGTTTCGCGCACGTAATCGCGATAGGGCTGATGGCGGAAAATGCGCAGATAAAGCTCCTGCTGAAACTGCTGGGCCAGCGGCGTCCAGTCGGTGCGTACCGTCTCCAGCCCTTTAAACACCATGCGCTGCTCGCTGCCTTCCTGAATCATCCCGGCGTAGCGCTTTTTACTGCCGGTATCCGCGCCGCGAATGGTGGGCATGAGAAAGCGGCAGAAGTGGGTTTCGAACTCCAGCTCGAGGGTGCTGACAAGCCCCTCTTTGCTCAGCTCCGCCGCCCACCATTCGTTGACGAAGGCCACCAGCGAGCGGCCGATGCTGCTGGCTTCCTCTTCGCTGTGGGATCGCTTGAGCCACACGAAGGTGGAGTCGGTATCGCCGTAGATAACGTCATAGCCCTGGGATTCAATCAGCGCTTTGGTCTGGCGCATAATCGCGTGGCCGCGCATGGTGATGGATGAGGCCAGACGCGGATCGAAAAAGCGGCAGGCGCTGGTACCGAGCACGCCGTAGAAGGCGTTCATAATGATTTTCAGCGCCTGCGACAGCGGTTTGTTTTTATGCTGCTTGGCCTCGTCGCGCCCGTGCCAGATTTGCCCGACGATCCCCGGCAGGCAGTGTTTTTCTCGCGAGAAGCGCGCGCCGAGAAAGCCTTCGGTGCTGTGAGCGTCATCGGGCTGCGCCAGACCTTCCACAAGTCCCACCGGGTCGATCAGAAAGGTGCGGATAATCGACGGGTACAGGCTTTTGTAATCCAGCACCAGCACCGAGTCGTAGAGGCCGGGGCGGGAGTCCATCACGTAGCCGCCGGGGCTGGCCTGCGGCGGCACTTCACCGAGGTTCGGCGCGACGTAGCCGAGCCGGTGCATGCGCGGGAAATAGAGATGGCTGAAGGCGGCGACCGAACCGCCGTGGCGATCCGCAGGCAGGCCGTTGACCGTCGCGCGCTCCAGCAAAAACGGCATGATCTCGGTTTTGTGGAAGATGCGCGTGACCAGCTCGCAGTCCTGCAGGTTATAGGTGGCCAGCGCCGGTTTATCCTGGTGAAAGCGGCGATCGATTTCATCCATCCGATCCCAGGGATTATCAATGGCTTTGCCCTCGCCGAGCAGCTCGCGGGCGACCGACTCCAGCGCAAAAGAGGAGAAGTTCCAGAACGCGGATTTCAGCGCCTCGATGCCATCGATAATCAGGCGGCCGTTGGCCTGAGCAAAGAAGACGCCATTCTTAAAACCGTGTTCGCGCCACTCCAGTTCGCTGTTGCCGCGGCCGAGCAGCAGCGGGATGCGATAGCGCTCGGCGTGCTTTTGCAGGACGCGTAAATCAAACTGCACCACGTTCCAGCCGATCAGCACGTCCGGGTCGTGGGCGGCAAACCAGGTGTTAAGCTTTTCCAGCAGCAGCGGGCGGCTGGCGACGTACTCCAGTTCGAAATCGACGGCAGGCGGGGTGGCAGGTTCCGGCCCTAACATATAGACAACCCGCTGGCCGCAGCCTTCAAGGCCGATGCAGTAGAGCTCGCCGTGGCGGCTGGTTTCGATGTCCAGCGACACCCATTTCAGGGGCGGTCGGTAGTGGGGATTGGGCTTCATCCGCGCGTTGACCAGCCGCTGGCCGCGCGCCTCGCCTTCAACCCACACCGGGGCGGTGATAAAGCGCTCCATCAGATAGCGCTCCGGCGGGCGAACGTCGCCTTCATATACCGTGACGCCGTTTTCGCGCAGCTTTTTTTCCAGCCGCATCAGCTGGCGGTGAGCGCGGCAGTAGAGGCCAAAGACCCGCTGGCGATGAAAATCTTGCAGAGTGAGCGCAGCAAGGCGATGGCCGTTTTCGCCCTGCAGCAGGCGTTCAGCCTGCGGGCGCTGCGATTCGGGAATGAACGCGACGGATTCCTGCGGCGGCAGGGTGACCTCAAGCGGGCCGTCATCGGTCGCCAGCCAGAATGTCAGTTCGGTGCCCTGCGGGGTATCCCGCCAGTGACGGGTGAGTAAAAAACCTGCTCGTGGCTGCGTCACGCCGTGCTCTCATCAGTAAAAACCAGGCCTGATTATAGCCTGGTTCACCGAATGATGCTGGGGTTTTATACAGGTGTGGCGCGCTGCGCTTAGCCGGGCTACCAGCCTGTAGCCCGGCTAAGCGCAGCGCGAGCCGGGAATGTTGCGGCGTTACTGCCCGTAATAGGCTTTCGCGCCGTGCTTGCGCAGATAGTGTTTATCCAGCAGCGTCTGCTGCATCTCCGGCAGCTGCGGCGCCAGCTGGCGGCAGAAGATGCCCATATAGGCGATCTCTTCCAGCACGATAGCGTTATGCACCGCGTCTTCGGCGTTTTTCCCCCAGGCAAACGGGCCGTGCGAGTGCACCAGCACGCCGGGCATTTGCGCCGGATCGATACCTTTTTCACGGAAGGTTTCAACGATCACTTCGCCGGTTTGCCACTCGTACTCGCCGTTGATCTCATCGTCGGTCATCAGCCGGGTACAGGGGACCGCGCCGTAGAAATAGTCGGCGTGGGTGGTGCCGGTAGCGGGAATCGACTGTCCGGCCTGCGCCCAGATGGTGGCGTGACGCGAATGGGTATGAACAATGCCGCCCAGCGTCGGGAATGCCTGATACAGCAGACGGTGGGTTGGCGTATCCGACGAGGGCTTTTTCTTGCCTTCCACCACGTCGCCGGTTTCCAGGCTGACCACCACCATATCCTCGGCGGTCATGACGCTGTAGTCGACGCCGGAGGGTTTAATCACCAGCACGCCCCGTTCACGGTCGACGGCGCTGACGTTGCCCCAGGTGAGGGTAACCAGATTGTGCTTTGGCAGGGCCAGGTTGGCTTCGAGAACCTGGCGTTTAAGATCTTCTAACATACTGTGCTCCGAATTGCTGGCGAGTCAGTTCCCCTCACCCGCACCCTCAGGGAGAGGGTGAGGGGGCGGCCCCTTAGCGTTTTGAACCGTAATACACTTCGTTCCAGCGCAGCGCGTCCTTGAAGGAGGGCAGACGGGTTTCGTTATCAATTACGGTCAGCTCGATATCCTGCAGCTCAGCAAACTGGCGCATATCGTCGAGGGTGAGAGCATGGCTGAAGACGGTGTGGTGTGCGCCGCCAGCGATGATCCAGGCTTCGGACGCGGTGCGCAGATCCGGATGCGCTTTCCACAAGGCGTTGGCCACCGGCAGCTTCGGCAGTTCGTGCGGCGTTTTCACCGTTTCAATGGTGTTCACCAGCAGACGATAGCGATCGCCGAGATCGATCAGGCTGGCGACGATCGCCGGGCCGGTCTGGGTGTTAAAGATGATGCGCGCCGGATCGGCTTTCCCGCCGATGCCCAGCGGCTGCACGTCGAGAATCGGTTTTTCAGCGGTGGCGATGGTCGGGCAGACTTCCAGCATATGCGAGCCCAGCGCCAGATCGTTGCCTTTCTCGAAGTGGTAGGTGTAATCCTCCATAAAGGAGGTGCCGCCCTGCAGACCGGTTGCCATCACCTTCATGATGCGAAGCAGAGCGGCGGTTTTCCAGTCGCCCTCGCCCGCAAAGCCGTAACCCTGCTGCATCAGACGCTGCACGGCGAGACCCGGAAGCTGTTTCAGGCCGTGTAAATCTTCAAAGGTGGTGGTGAACGCGTGGAAGCCGCCCTGTTCCAGGAAGCGCTTCATCCCCAGCTCAATGCGCGCGGCATCGAGAAGGTTCTGCCGCTTATCGCCGTGGATTTGCACCGCGGGGGTGAGGCGATAGCTGCTTTCGTATTCATCCACCAGGGCGCTGATTTCACCGTCGGTGACCGCATTGACGACCTGCACCAGATCGCCCACCGCCCAGGTATTAACCGAGAAGCCAAACTTAATCTGCGCGGCGACTTTATCCCCGTCGGTGACCGCCACTTCGCGCATGTTATCGCCGAAACGGCACACTTTCAGGTGGCGGGTATCCTGTTTAGAGACCGCCTGGCGCATCCACGCGCCGATGCGCTGATGGGCTTCTTTATCCTGCCAGTGGCCGGTCACCACGCTGTGCTGCTGACGCATGCGGGCGCCGATGAAGCCAAATTCGCGGCCGCCGTGGGCGGTCTGGTTCAGGTTCATAAAGTCCATATCGATGCTGTCCCACGGCAGGGCCGCGTTGAACTGGGTATGGAACTGCATCAGCGGTTTATTCAGGATCGTGAGGCCATTGATCCACATTTTCGCCGGCGAGAAGGTATGCAGCCACACCACCATCCCGGCGCACTTATCATCGTAGTTTGCGTCGCGGCAGATATGGGTGATCTCATCCGGCGTGGTACCCAGCGGCTTAAGCACCAGTTTGCACGGCAGTTTGGCTTCCGCATTCAGGCTGTTCACCACATGTTCTGCGTGCTTTGTCACCTGACGTAGCGCTTCAGGGCCGTACAGATGCTGGCTACCGATAACGAACCACACTTCATAGTTATTAAAAATCGTCATTTTCATGTCCTTAATGGGTGAGGGCTGCCTGAGATTGCGGCGCGGATTCCGCTTTTGCAGTCGAAGGGAGATAACGTTGTTCCGCGCTGAGCGACCACTGCTGGTAGCGCTGATAGAGTTGTTCGAAGCGTTGCGCCTGCGCCGGACGAGGCTGCAGGGTGCTTTCCACCTGGCTGGCCATGTTTTCCTGCGCGGCAGGGATATCGCGGTATACGCCGGCGGCAACGGCGGCGAAGATAGCCGCGCCCAGGGCGCAGCACTGATCGGACGCGACGATTTGCAGCGGGCGATTCAGCACATCGCAGCAGGCCTGCATGATCACCGGGTTTTTGCGCGCGATGCCGCCGAGCGCCATCACGTTATTGACCGGGATCCCCTGTTCGGTGAAGCACTCCATAATGGCGCGGGCGCCAAAAGCGGTGGCGGCAATAAGTCCGCCGAACAGCGCCGGGGCGTCGGTGGCGAGGTTCAGATCGGTAATGACCCCTTTCAGACGCTGGTTGGCATTCGGCGTACGGCGGCCGTTAAACCAGTCCAGCACCACCGGCAGGTGGTCAAGAGACGGATTTTTTGCCCATGCGTCGGTCAGCGCGGGCAGCAGCTGTTTCTGGCTGGCTTTGATCTGCTCTTTGAGTTCCGGGTGGGCCTGCGCCAGCTGCTCCAGCGGCCAGCCGAGAATGCGGCCAAACCAGGCGTAGATGTCGCCAAAAGCGGATTGCCCCGCTTCCATACCGATAAAGTCAGGCACGACGCTGCCGTCGACCTGACCGCAAATCCCTTTCACCGTGCGCTCGCCAACGCTCTGTTTATCGGCGATCAGAATGTCGCAGGTGGAGGTGCCGATAACTTTGACCAGCGCGTTTGGCTGCGCACCGGCGCCGACGGCGCCCATATGGCAGTCGAATGCGCCGCCGGAGATGGCGACGGTTTGCGGCAGGCCCAGGCGCGCGGCCCATTCGGCGGTGAGCGTGCCGACCGGGACATCCGCAGTCCAGGTATCGCTGAACATCGGGTAGGCCAGGCTCTGGTTGATTATCGGGTCGAGTTCATCGAAGAAACCGGCAGGCGGCAGTCCGCCCCAGCTTTCATGCCAAAGGGATTTGTGCCCGGCGCTGCAGCGGCCGCGACGAATATCCTGCGGGCGGGTGGTCCCGGAAAGCAGGGCTGGCACCCAGTCGCACAGCTCAATCCACGACGCGGCGGCCTCGGCGACGGCGCTGTCCTGGCGGGTCACGTGGAGGATCTTGGCCCAGAACCATTCGCTGGAGTAGATACCGCCGATATAGCGGGAGTAATCCTCTTTGCCCGGCTGGTGGCACAGGCGGGTAATCTCCTCCGCCTCCTCCACCGCGGTATGGTCCTTCCACAGCACGAACATGGCGTTGGGGTTGCTGGCGAATTCGTCGCGCAGCGCCAGCACGTTGCCGTCGGCGTCGATGGGCGCGGGGGTGGAGCCGGTGCTGTCAACGCCGATACCCACCACGGCAGCGCGCTGTTCGGCGCTAAGGGATGCGAGGACGCTTTTCAGCGCGGCTTCCATTGATTCGATATAGTCGCGTGGATGATGGCGGAACTGGTTGTTCGGGCCATCGCAGAATAGCCCCTCCTGCCAGCGTGGATACCACTCGACGCTTGCGGCGAGCTCTTCGCCGGTCGCGCACTCTACCGCCAGGGCGCGTACTGAATCACTGCCAAAATCGAGGCCAATCGCAATTGCCATACTGTTACTCCATGCTAAAAATCATTCATGGTGAAACAGTAGATATCTGGGCTGAAAACCGTCAGGCCGTATTCGCTAATCTTATGGACTATATTGCTGTGACGTCGCAAAGTGTGACGCCGTGCAAATATTCAATGTGGACTTTCCTGCCGTCTTTATAGACACTTCAGTTATGCGCTGAAAGCGCCTGAACTGTGCGCCATGCTCGGTTTTTATCGAGAAGAGGCGGGTTTTAATTCATTTTCTAACCCGCGTCGCAGCATGAGCGACCAGCCAGAGGATAAAATACAAGGTATGGACAATTGGTGTCCTCAATGTCTCCTGGAGAGCAGAGTTTATGGCCGAAACGCAAAACGATCCTTTGTTGCCGGGTTACTCTTTTAACGCCCATCTGGTGACGGGCCTGACGCCAATTGAAGCCGATGGCTATCTTGATTTCTTTATTGACCGTCCGCTGGGCATGAAGGGCTATATCCTTAATCTGACGATTCGCGGCGAAGGGGTGATCAATAACCACGGGGAGCAGTTTATCTGCCGGCCTGGCGATATGCTGCTGTTCCCGCCGGGAGAGATTCACCATTATGGCCGCCATCCCGATGCCCGCGAGTGGTATCACCAGTGGGTCTATTTCCGGCCGCGCGCCTACTGGCATGAATGGCTTAACTGGCCAACGATTTTTGCCCAGACCGGCTTTTTCCGCCCGGATGAGCAGTGGCAGGCGCGCTTTGGCGAACTGTTCGGGCAGATTGTGGAGGCCGGGCAGGGCGCCGGGCGTTACTCCGAGCTGCTGGCGATCAATCTTATGGAGCAGCTGCTGCTCAGGCGCATGGAAGCTATCAACGAATCGCTGCATCCGCCGCTGGATAACCGGGTGCGCGATGCCTGCCAGTACATCAGCGATCATCTGGCGGACAGCCATTTCGATATTGCCAGCGTCGCCCAGCACGTGTGCCTGTCGCCGTCGCGCCTGTCGCATCTGTTTCGCCAGCAGCTGGGGATCAGCGTACTGGGGTGGCGGGAGGATCAGCGCATTAGCCAGGCCAAGCTGCTGCTGAGCACGACGCGGATGCCGATCGCGACCGTTGGCCGTAACGTCGGTTTTGAGGACCAGCTCTACTTTTCGCGCGTGTTTAAGAAATGCACCGGCGCCAGCCCGAGCGAGTTTCGCGCAGGGTGTGAATAAAAAGTAAAGAAAGTGAAATGATGGCCCGGATTTTTAACACAGCCAGTAAACTATACAAACAAATGATGGCTTGACGAAGTATGAACGGCTCCGGAGAATCCGTGCTTCGTTTTTAAACCGGGTACATTATGCAAGCATTGCTGGAACACTTTATTACTCAATCCACGGTCTATTCTCTGATAGCCGTTCTGCTGGTCGCCTTCCTCGAGTCGCTGGCGCTGGTGGGGCTTATCTTACCGGGAACGGTGATGATGGCCGGATTGGGGGCGCTGATCGGCAGCGGCGAGGTTAACTTCTGGCAGGCGTGGCTGGCGGGGATTATCGGCTGTTTGCTCGGCGACTGGATTTCATTCTGGCTTGGCTGGCGGTTTAAAAAGCCGCTGCATCGCTGGTCTTTTTTGAAGAAAAACAAAGCACTGCTGGATAAAACCGAACATGCGCTGCATCAGCACAGCATGTTTACGATTCTGATTGGCCGCTTCGTCGGGCCGACGCGCCCGCTGGTGCCGATGGTCGCCGGGATGCTCGATCTGCCGGTCGCGAAGTTCATCCCGCCGAATATCATCGGCTGCCTGCTGTGGCCGCCGCTCTACTTCTTACCGGGAATCCTTGCCGGGGCGGCCATTGATATCCCGGCCGATGAGAATAGCGCCAGCTTTAAGTGGCTGCTGCTGGGGGCGGCGCTGCTGGCGTGGCTGGCGGCGTGGCTATGCTGGCGGCTGTGGCGCAGCGCCAAAAGCGCAGGCGATCGTCTCACCCGTTTTCTGCCGCGTTCGCGTCTGCTGTGGCTCGCTCCGCTCACGGTGTGCGCCGCCGGCGCGGCGCTGGTGTTTGCCTTCCGTCATCCGCTGATGCCGGTCTATCTCGACATCCTGCATAAGGTTATTTTGCGCTAATTCCCAGCAGCGCCGAGGCGCTGCTGTTGCCGCTGAGCAGCGCGGCGGTCGCGCCATCCCAGGCAATGCGTCCCTCAGCCACGACCACCGACCGCGGCGCGATGCGCGCCGCATCTTCCACGCTGTGCGAGACCATCAGCAGCGTCAGCTGCCGCTGCTGGCAGACGTCGGCAACCAGCGTCAGCATCTCCAGCCTCAGCGCGGGATCGAGCGCCGAGAAGGGCTCATCCAGCAGCAGTACCGGCTGCTGGCGCACCAGACAGCGCGCCAGCGCCGCACGCTGGCGCTGGCCGCCGGAAAGCTCGCCCGGCAGCCGCTCTAACATCGCGTCAATCCCCATCTGCCCGGCAATCGCCTGCAGATGGGCGGATTGATCCGCGTTCAGCTTGAGCCCCGGGTGCATTCCCAGCGCAATGTTCTGGCGGATGGTGAGATGGTTGAACAGATTATTTTCCTGAAACAGCATCGATACCGGACGACGCGCGGGCGGCGTGTGGGTATGGGGCTGGCCGTCGAGCGCGATACTGCCGCTGGCGGGCGTTAAAAAACCGGCAATCAGGTTCAGCAGCGTGCTTTTTCCGGCCCCGCTCGGGCCAAGAACCGCGATTCGCTCACCGCGTTCGACGGAAAGCGTAAAACGCATCGGCAGATGCTGGTAAAGCCAGGTCACATCATTCAGTTTTAGCATCGCGTCCCGGAAGTTTTTCAATCACGCTAAAGAGTAAAAAGCACAGCAGCAGAAGCAGAAGGGCGGTCACGGCGCCGTCCTGGCTACGGTAAGAACCAATTTGCTGATACAGATAAAAGGGCAGCGTACGGAAATCTTCGTTGCCGAACAGCGCCACGACGCCGAAATCGCCAATCGACAGCACGCAGGCGAAGGCCAGCGCCTGGGCCAGCGGCCGCTTTAAAGCGCGAAGCTCGACCACCCGAAGGCGGGTGAAGCCGCGCATCCCCAGCGACTGGCAGAGGGTGCCGTAGCGGGCGGCGATATCGCGCATCGGGTTTTCCAGTACCTTGAGCGCATAGGGGATTGCCATCAGCGCATTGGTGAAAATCACGATACCGTCGGCGGACTCGGGCAGGCCCACGCTGTTATTGAGCAACAGGAAGAAACCGGTGGCCAGCACGATGTCCGGCATGGCGAGGATCAGCATCCCGCTCAGCTCAAGCGCCTGACCGGCCAGAGGGTGACGGCGGGCGCGAAGCTCGCGGCTGCTCCAGAGCAGCATCATGGTCAGGATGACGCTTAAGACCCCGGCGGCAAGGGCGATACGCAGAGATGTCCACAGCGCCTGCCATAGCGCCGGCTGATGCAGCACGCTCAGCAGATTGCTGTTCAGCCCGTCGCCTATCACCGCCAGCAGCGGCGGCAGCAGCAGTAAAAGCGCCGCGCCAATCAGCGCCGCGTCGCACAGCCGGCTGTACAGCCGGTCGTCGGGATCGCGCCAGCCGCGAATATGGCTGGCCCCGATGGCGAGGGCTTTACTCAGGCGCTGGCTAAGCAGCACCAGCCCGAGGCAGCAGACCATCTGGATAAGCGCCAGCATCGCCGCGCGCGCCGGGTCGTAGTCGAAATTAAGGGCCTGGTAAATCGCCAGTTCGATGGTGGTCGCCCGCGGGCCGCCGCCCAGCGACAGCACGGTCGCAAAGCTGGCGAAACAGAGCATAAAGATCAGCGCCGCGACCGGTGGAATTTGCCGACGCAGCCACGGCCACTCGACCAGTCGGAAGAAGACGTAGCCGCGCATGCCGAGCTGGGCGGCGATTTGCCGCTGTTCGCCGGGGATATTTTCCAGCGTCTGCAGCAGCAGGCGCGTGGCCATCGGCATATTAAAGAATACGTGCGCCAGCAGGATCCCCTGTAGCCCGTAGGGCGAGAATTCCCACTGCCAGCCAAAAACGTGGCATAGCTGGGCCAGCCAACCCTGACGACCGTAGACGCTAAGAATGCCGAAGACCGCCACCAGTACCGGCAGAATTAAGGTCATCGCGCAAAGGCGCAGCAGCAGCGTGCGCCCGGGAAAGCGCCGCCGGTACAGGGCGCGGGCGAGGAATATCGCCGGTAGCACCGAAAAAAGCGCGGAAAGGAAGGCCTGCCAGAAGGAGAAACGCACCACGTGCCAGAGATAGCTGTCGCGGATAAGCGCGCTCCAGGTGGTCTCCGGGGCGCTGAACCATAGCGCCAGAAAGGCGGCCAGCGCCACGACGACCAGAACGATGGCCGCCGTGAGTCCCGGCAGGAGCCAGCCGAAAGCTAGCGGCTGACGGCGCGTTGCCATGCGCTAATCCAGTTCTGACGTTCGGCGGCCACCTGTTGCGGTGTGAATTCGAGGGTCGTTTGCGGTTTCATCAGCGCGTCAAAGCCTGCCGGAAGCGCAACCGTCGTCACCGGATACATCCAGTTGCCGGTGGGGATCGCGTTCTGGAAGCCCGGCGATACCATAAATTTAAGGAACTTTTCCGCCAGCTCCGGCTGTTTGCTGGCCGCGGTGCGGGCGGCTACCTCAACCTGCAGGTAGTGGCCTTCAGCGAAGTTTGCCGCGGCGTAGTTATCTTTTTTCTCTTCGATAATGTGGTAAGCCGGGGAGGTGGTGTAGCTCAGCACCAGATCGCTTTCGCCTTTCAGGAACAGGCCGTAGGCTTCGCTCCAGCCCTTGGTAACGGTAACGGTTTTCGCCGCCAGCTTCTGCCAGGCTTCCGGCGCTTTATCGCCGTAGACTTTTTGCATCCACAGCAGCAGGCCCAGGCCCGGCGTACTGGTGCGCGGATCTTCATAAATCACCCGCCATTTTTGCTCGCCCTCAACCAGCTCTTTCAGGCTTTTCGGCGGATTTTTCAGCTTGTTTTTATCGTAAACAAAGGCGAAGTAGCCGTAATCGAACGGCACGAAGGTGTCGTTGTCCCAGCCGCCGGGCACGCTGACCGCGCTCGCCGGGACGCCGCTTTTGGCGAACAGCTTGCTTTGCGAAGCGGCTTCCAGCAGGTTGTTATCCAGCCCCAGCACCACGTCGGCTTTGCTGTTTTTGCCTTCCATTCGCAGGCGGTTGAGCAGCGAGACGCCATCTTCCAGCGCCACGAACTTCAGCTCGCAGCCGCAGTCGGCTTCAAAGGCTTTTTTAACCGCCGGGCCCGGGCCCCAGTCGGCGGAGAACGAGTCGTAGGTATAAACGGTGAGCAGCGGTTTGGCAAAAACGGGCGCGGCGACCAGCGCCAGCAGGGGGAGTAATTTTTTCAACACTTTGCACCTCAGAAAAAGGGGTGGCAAAGGATTTTGAGAGGGCCTCAAATCCCTTCGCCGGCGTTATCCGGATCAGGTTCGACGGGTATTTTCTCAGCCCATACGCTTTGTCTTCGGGTTGCTTCTGCGCTAACCGCGCGTTGAGGCAACTTGAATGAGATTGCGTATGTTTATTAGCACCCCGTTGAGAACGGCAGTTAGTGTAATGATTTTGTTTGCCAACGGAAAGCATTACGGCTCCGGCGGTGCGAACCACGCGGACTTAAAGTCAAACCAGCCGAGCGTGTTCATGCGTACGCCGCGCATGCTGCGCTGCCCCTGGATCATCAGCCAGTGGTGGATCAGCGGCACCACGGTTTGATTGGCCAACAGTTGCTGACTCCAGGTGGCCGGGTTCAGCTCGCCCGCGCGCCAGCGCGCGGCGTCCTGCTCCCAGTCGATGGGGATACAGTTGCGAATCAGCGGAACTTCATACAGCCAGGCAAACAGGGAGAAATCGATCGGCAGCGTAAAGTTGGCGCTGTTGAGCCAAACGTCGCTGACCACCTCC
The DNA here is from genome assembly GCF_964241505.1 of Klebsiella sp. Q11. Taxonomy (NCBI): domain Bacteria; kingdom Pseudomonadati; phylum Pseudomonadota; class Gammaproteobacteria; order Enterobacterales; family Enterobacteriaceae; genus Klebsiella; species Klebsiella sp. Q11. Next base: position 178,737 of record NZ_CAXSXW010000010.1, on the reverse strand, counting down.
CCGCGGTGCCACTCCTGATACTCCAGCTCCTGGATCTCCAGCTTAACCTGATGCTCGGCCAGCAGCGTTGCCATGATCCCGCCCATCACGCGATGCTCGACGTGATCCTGGTAGTAGGTCAGCCTGACCGTCTCAAGGCCGGCAGGCTTCTCGCAGGCGTGGCTGCGCGCATGATGCCAGCGGGGCAGCAGGCCATAAGCCGGGAACCAGTTGCCCTGATAGTGCTCGCCCGCGTGATAGAGCAGGTTAGCGGGCTGGAACACATAGCTTAGCCACTGGCGTACCGCGCTGTTACCGCCCAGCGGGCTGCGGGCGTCGAACAGCAGGTAATAACACCCCTCTTCCAGGCGGCTTTCCACCGCTTTTTCGCTTTGCGTGGTGCCCTGTAACGTCAACCCGCCGTTGGGTTCTTCGCTGATTTCCGGCAGGACCCAGACGTTCACTTCATCGATCAGCGCCCGGTAGCCGAAATAGTCATCGAAGGCGTGAATTTTGAGCTGGTTCTGGTTATTACGCACAACCGAGTAGGGCCCGGTCCCCACGGGGATACTGGAGAAATTCTCCATCGTTCGCCACTCATGCGGGAGGATCATGGCCGGGACCTGGCTTAACAACCACGGCAGCCAGCGGTCGGGCTGGCGGAGATGAATGTCGAGGGTCCATGCGGTGGGAGAGTCGATGCGCTCAATATGAGAGAACAGCGGCAGGGCGTTGCTGCGCTGCAGAGAGGTAATGACATCTTCCATCTCCAGCTCTCGTCCATGATGAAAATGAATCCCCGGACGCAGAAAAAAGCGCCAGTGGGTGGGGGCGATCTGCTGCCAATGGTGAGCAATATCGGCCTCCAGTTCCCCATTTTCCTCATTTACCCGCGTCAGGGCGCTAAAAATCTGCCGGGCAATATGCGTTTCCGAGCGGCGCAGCGCGCTGCCGGGCAGCAGATTTTTCATCGGCCGATAGTAGAGCACGCGCAGGATATGCCGGCCCTGACGAAAGCTGCGGCCTAAATGGGAAACCAGCATTTGTCGGACGGCGGCTTTATCGCCAACCAGCTGCACCAGCTGATCGATTCTGTCCTGATCCAGCAGATCTTCCGCCCTCTGCTGCTGCAGGGCGAGACCGGTATAGAGAAAAGAGAGGCGGGAGCGCTTGCCGCGCCCGGCCTCCGCCTCCCAGGTCAGCCAGCCGCGCGCTTCCATCATGTTGAGCAGGGTACGCATATGGCGGCGCGAGCAGCTTAGCATCTCTGCCAGCGCATTCAGCGTGGTCTCCTGCGACTTGCCATCGCAGCACTGCCACAGGCGGATGAACTGCTGTTGTAAACGACCGGAAGACATAAAAGGGGAACTCCTGATAAAAACTCAGCAATTTATTACTTCCTATATTAAGTCAATAATCAACGTCGATGAAGCGAGGAGGTGAATATGATGGGGTCAACCATGAAACAGTTCTACCAACGCTACTTTTCTGCGACGCAGGATGCGTCCTGGCTGGCCCGCCTGATGGCAGGAAGACAGCAGAAAATGCTCGGCGAACTGATGCAGTGGGGAGTTACGTCGCAGACCTCGGATCATTGACTTGCAGACATCATGTGTGACTGAGTATTGGTGTTATACTCGTCGTCTTTCAAGCTGCAGGTGCGTTGGCTGCGCCCGCTCGCCCAGGCCACATAGTTATCTATGTTTCCAGGGACTTACGTTCTGGCCGCCTGCCCGCAACTCGAAATCCATAGAGTATAGAATCACCCGCCAGCAGAATACTTCTGCTGGCTTTTTTCGTTTTCTTCGCGTGCTTAAGGATATTTCATGCTGTGGTTAATGACGATGGGGCGTCGTCTAAACGGCGTTTACGCCGCTTTTATGCTTGTCGCTTTCATGATGGGGATCGCCGGCGCGCTGCAGGCGCCGACGCTCAGCTTATTCCTCAGCCGCGAAGTGGGCGCGCAGCCGTTCTGGGTAGGGCTGTTCTATACGGTTAACGCCATTGCCGGCATTCTGGTCAGCCTGGGGCTGGCTAAACGCTCCGACAGCCGGGGCGATCGCCGGCGGCTGATTATGTTTTGCTGCCTGATGGCGGTGGGAAACGCGCTGCTGTTCGCTTTTAATCGCCACTATCTGACGCTGATTACCTGCGGGGTTATGCTGGCCTCGGTGGCGAATGCCGCGATGCCGCAGCTTTTTGCCCTGGCGCGGGAATATGCCGATAGCTCGGCGCGCGAAGTGGTGATGTTCAGTTCGATAATGCGTGCGCAGCTTTCGCTGGCGTGGGTTATTGGTCCACCGCTGGCTTTTATGCTGGCGCTGAATTATGGCTTCACCACCATGTTTTCGATTGCCGCCGGGATCTTTGTTATAAGCCTGGCGCTGATCGCCGTCAAACTGCCCTCGGTCGCCCGCGTTGAGCAGCCTTCTGAAGGCGCTGACGTGCTGGTGCAGGCCGGAGGATGGCACGATAAAAACGTGCGGATGCTGTTCATCGCCTCCACGCTGATGTGGACATGCAATACCATGTATATCATTGATATGCCTCTGTGGATCAGCAGCGATCTTGGCCTGCCGGACAGCCTCGCGGGGATTTTGATGGGCACTGCTGCCGGGCTGGAGATCCCGGCGATGATACTGGCGGGCTACTACGTTAAGCGCTGGGGCAAACGCAAGATGATGGTGACAGCGGTTGCGGCGGGCGTGCTGTTTTATATCGGTCTGATTCTGTTCCACGACCGCGTGGCGCTGCTGGTGCTACAGCTGTTTAATGCCGTATTTATCGGGATTGTTGCCGGGATTGGCATGCTGTGGTTTCAGGATCTGATGCCCGGACGGGCGGGCGCCGCGACGACGCTGTTTACCAACAGTATTTCCACCGGGGTGATTCTGGCGGGGGTGATTCAGGGCGCGCTGTCGCAAAGCTATGGTCACGCCAGCGTCTACTGGACGATTGCCGCAATTTCGCTGGTGACGCTGTTTATGACCAGCAGGGTGAAAGATATCTGAATCGCCCCCCCTGTCCCGGCAGGATGCCGGGACAGGGGCTGGACAGGTTATTTCAACACGATCCTTTTAATATCGCCGATAATAAAAACATACGCGATAACGCCAACCAGCGCGGTTAAACCGATATAAATCAGCGCGTAGAAAAAATTACCGGTCATGGATATGATAACCCCAATAATTAATGGGGTAATAATTGATGCCATATTAGCACAGAAGTTGAAAATGCCGCCGGTCAATCCGCCCATATTCTTAGGGGCAATGTCAGAAATAAGCGTCCAGCCGAGGCCAACCATACCCTGGCCAAAAAATGCAATCGACATAATAATAATGACTGCGGTGTTGCTATCGACCCAGTTAGCAATGATGATGCAGCTCGACAGTAGCAGCCCGGAAATAATTGGCAGCTTTCTGCTAATATTTACTGAGTTGGTTTTCTTTATTATTTTATCGGATACCCAACCGCCGAAAAAGATACCGATAGCCGCGGCCAGGAACGGCCAGGAGGCGAAGAAACCCACGTGAAGCCAGGGGAGGTGGCGTTCGTTAGCCAGATAAGTCGGGAACCATGTCAGGAAGAAAACCAGCGTGGTGTTACCGGCAAATTGACCAAGGCTGGCGCCGATGATTTGCCGGCAGCACAGCAGACGTTTCGCATCATGCCAGTTGAAAGGGATGTTTTCATTGACGGATGTCGTATTTTCTACGCCGATATACTCCAGCTCTTCTTTATTTGCCGTTTTTGATTCATGTGGCTCGTGATAAAACTTCCACCATACAAAAGTAAACGCAATACCCAATCCACCGGTCAGGAAAAATAGCGTTCTCCAGCCATGATGCTCCAGAATTAAAAAAAGGAGCGGAGAGAATGCGGCCAGGCCAATATATTCACCGACGGTGTAAGTCGCCGTTGCCCGGGCGCGTTCATGTTGCGGAAACCATTTACTGACGACACGGCTATTAACCGGGAAACAGGGGGCTTCGCTGATGCCTAAGCCTAAACGCAGCAGCAGCAGCGATTTTAGGCCGACAGAAAAGCTTTGCAGTAAGGTAAAGGTTGACCAGAAAAAAATAGAAAGCGCGTAGGTTAGCTTATTGCCGAAGCGATCGAGAAACATCCCGCCGGGTATTTGCGCCAGCGCGTAGGTCCAGGCGAAAGCGGAAAAAACGATCCCCATCATGGCCGGGTCAATATCTATTTCGCTCGTTAACTTGGGCGCAACAACACCTAAAATAGTCCGATCGAGATAATTTATCATCGTCCCTATCGATAGTAACATTAAAATTACAATTCGCGTTTTAGTTCGCTTTTGCGTGGCCGACGGCAAAATCGGCCGTTCCTGAGCATCGATCGTCCTCATAGTGATTTCCTTTAAAGTTTAAAATATTTTTGCATGAAGTTATGCAGGCAAAAATATTCTATTTGACGTTGACGCTATCGATGATAAGTCACGCTTTGTTACGGCTTCTGTGACATGGCAGAACAATATTTGATATGACCCCGATATTTCTCCTTTTCGGCTCATCATCGATAGCCTGTATGGTATATTAGGGGCATGAGTTTTATTCTTATATTATACGAGCAAAAATAATGAACCTAAAGCAACTTTATTATTTTAAGCGGCTGGCAGAAACCGAGCACTACACTGAAGCCGCCTCCAGTCTTTTTATCACTCAACCCTCGCTAAGCCACGCCATATCTGAACTGGAGAAAGAGCTTGGCGTGGCGCTATTTGCCAGGAAAGGGCGCAATGTCAAAATTACGCAGAATGGTAAGCGCTTTCTGCCCTACGTCGAAGATGCCCTGTCCTCATTAGAGAATGGCCGCATGACGTTGCAAAAAAATAGCGACGAGAACAAGGAAAATATTCGCATTGCGTTTATTTATACCATGGGCGAATATGTTGTTCCGCAGTTAATTAATAAATATTCCCTTTCACCATCTCGTCACAATGTGACATTTTCTTTTACTCAGGGAACGTCGTTAACGCTTCTGCAGGAACTGAAGGCCGGGAAAAGCGACCTGGCGATTTGTTCCTATATTGCGGATGAGCCTGATATCGACTTTATTCCTATTATTCAGCAGGAGCTGGTCGTGGTAACGGCAAAAGATCACCCTCTGGCCAGGCTCTATGAAAATGAAGTCGACCTGGTGGAGACTATCCACTATCCCTATATCTATTTTTCGGAAAATAGCGGGTTACGCCCCTTTATTGATAACGTGTTTATGCAGCAAAAGCTGGTGCCGGATATTGCCTGCTACGTTGATGAGGATACGGCGATGGCGGGGCTGGTCAGTATTGATTACGGTATTGCGATTATGCCGCGAATTTCCGCGCTCTCGTATTACAACGTGCATATCCTGACGATTAAAAATGCGATTCCTCCGCGTTATATCTATCTGGCAACGATGAAAGAGCGGGTACTTTCTCCGGCGATTCAGTCATTTAAAGATGTCATTATTAATGACAGCCAAAAAATCCGCTAGCAACCTCGCCCGGAGGGTGACCCCCGGGCGATGTTTTATCAGGAAAGAATATCCATCAGTTCACGCAGTTGGGTAATGGCGATTTGCCCTGGCGCAGAAGCCTGGCCGACGGTACCGAAGGTCATTGCTGAACCGAACAAACGGCCGGTTACCCGGCTCACGCCGCCGGATTTACCCATCGACATGGTGATTAACGGCCGAGTGGCGTACTTCTCTTTCATCGTCAGGGTTGCCGAGAGCAGGGTCAGGACATCCTGCGGCGACTGCGGCATGACCGCGATCTTCGGCAGATCGGCGCCAAGATCCTGCATGCGGCGCAGGCGGTAGATGATATCTTCCTGAGCCGGCGTTTTATGGAAATCATGATTGCTCATGATAACTTTGACGCCCGCAGCGTGGGCATCGCTCACCAGCGAGCGAATTTGCGCTTCGTCGTTGAACAACTCGATATCAATCACGTCGGTCAGACCGCTAACGGCCGCCTGGCGATTCAGCTCAAAATAGGCTTCGTCGCTGATTTCCGTTTCGCCACCCTCTTTTTTACTGCGGAAGGTGAACAGCAGCGGGATCTCTTTCAGCAGCTGGCGAATCTCGCCCAGCGCCAGTAGTACCTGCTCCGTTTCTCTGACCTGGGTGAAGTGATCGACGCGCCACTCGATAATATCGGCTCCGGCGGTAGCCAGCGCGCGCGCGTTAGTCTGCAGCTCGGCGAGCGTTTTGCCGATCAGCGGTACGCAGATTAAGGTTTCCCCTTCCTGGAAGGTGATGTTTTTTACTGTTACTGCTTGAGTCATGTTGGTATCCATTATTCTTTTTGTCATTGACCATCAGGCGGTTGCTGCAACCCGGGATGTTTTTGCAGCGGCGCGAACCTGAAGCTGACGATAACCGATGTACAGGGCGATCACAAAGCCGACGATCGCGATCAGAAGATCGAACCACATAATGCTGGCGATACCCATCTTCGACAGTTTTGCCGTGATCAGCGGGATCGTAAAGCTGGCCAGACTTCCTGCGGTATAAAAGATCCCGGTGGCTTTGCCTTTTCCGTTCGGGAAGCTCATGGCCATAATGGTCGCGCCTATCTGCAGCACGCCGCCGGCGGCGGCAAAGCCGATGATAAAGGCGAAGCCGGTCACTATCATCGGCGTAGGGAACAGGCAAACGATCAGCAGTGACATCATCGACAGGAAAGTGTAAACGATCATGGCGACGGCCGAGCTAAATACCTCTTTGACAAAGGCCGCGGTGACGAACACGCACGTCAGGGAACCGGCAGTATAGACGCTCAGGAGTTTAATGGCCGACTCGTGCGGGATGCCGGCAACGAACTCGCCGTACTGCGCTAACCACTGGCTGACCAGATAAAAAGTCGCCATACCGATATAGCCGTACAGGGTAAAGATGGCCATATCCAGCTTGCCGGCGTTCGCCTGCGGGGCTACGGCGGCGGCCGACGATTTTTCTGCGGTTTCCTTTTTCGCCCGATGGTCCGGGAAAGGCATTTTTATCAGGTAGATAGCGCTAATAATCATCAATACAGCGGCGATGATAAACGACCATCCGTACCACATATTCGCCCAAATCAGCGCACCGATAATGAACGGCAGCAGGAACTGCCCGGCAGAGACAAAGGCTTTGATCAGCACATTTGCCCGGCTGGCGGAGTTAGGGAAAGACTCCATCAACGCCGGATAGGTTCCGGAATCGAGGAAGCTGTTTGCCAGACCGGCCATAATGCCGAAGAAGTAGGCCATATAAATGTTTTTCGTCAGTAAAATACCGAGGAAAAACACCAGATAGCTGGCGATGCCGAGATAGATAAAAGGTTTACGGCCAAAACGGTCGGACAGGAATCCTGTGACGATCGTGGCGAGCTTACCGATCCCGAGCGACGAAATGACGATGGAGACGCCGGCAGCGTCGGTTCCCCACTGTTCCTGCAGATTCGCCATATTGAGGGTGATTAACAAAACCCCCATGCCGTGGATCAGGTAGTTAAGATAGAGCCCAGCCGCCGTTGGGACATATGGATTTTTCATCGCGCCCATCCTTAGAACAGGATATTTTTGACGTGTTCAACCGGCATTTCTTTGCCCGTCCAGATTTCAAAAGCGCGCGCGCCTTGCCAGAGCATCATCCCCAGACCGTTGATGGTGCGGCAGCCTTTTTTCTCGGCCACTTCCAGCAGATAAGTTTTGCGCGGGTTATAGACCACGTCAGAAACGATCAGATCCGGGCGCAGGAAGCTGTCATCAGGCAGCAGCATCTGGCCTTCAAACGGTTTCATACCCACGCCGGTGGCGTTGGTCAGAATGACGCTGCTGTCGATTTCCGCGCGCAGTTTGTCATGATCGTCCAGATCGAACAGGTGGATCTCGCAGTTGGTGTTATTACGGATTTTGGCGACGGTCTGTTCTGCATTGGCGAAGAACTTATCTTTGCGGTTAAAGATGGAGATCGCTTTGACGCCATCGAGCGCGGCCTGAACGCAGAGCGCGGTTGCCGCGCCGCCTGCGCCCAGAACGGTCATTTTTTTGCCGATGATATCAATGCCCTCTTCTTTGAGCGCGCGCATATAGCCGGTGCCATCGGTAATGTGGCCGGTCAGTACGCCATTGTCGTTCACCACGGTATTCACCGCGCCAACCAGTTCTGCCGCCGGCGAGAGCTTGTCCAGATACTGGCAAATCTCCGTTTTGTTCGGCATGGAGACGTTACAGCCGCGCAGTTTTAACGCGCGAAAGCCCTGTACCACGTCTTTCAGCTCTTCGTTACCGACTTCGAACGCCAGGTAAACATAGTCCAGCCCCAGATGAGCAAAAGCTTCGTTATGCATGGTTGGCGACATGCTGTGGCGAATCGGAGTCGCAATCAGGCCAATCAGCTCGGTATGTCCGGTAATACGTTCTGCCATGATAAAATCCTCAATATGTTAGAAATGGAATTTTTGTCGATTCGCGGTTGCCGAGAGCCCCCATATCTTCGAGGGTGTCCAGCACGTTGCGCCCTTCGCGCACGCCATCAATGATTCGCCGGGCCATCAGGCTGTCGCCGATGTTCATTATTTTTACGTTATTGGCTCTGGCCCATTGTTCAATCTCAGTGAGACCGGCGGTGTTGGCGCGCATTCCCAGGCAGACGAAGCCGTAATCGAAAGGAATGTCGAAGGTGCCATCCGCGTTTTTAACGGTGAAATGCGTTGGGGTGACGGCAACCAGCTGCGTGCGCATGTGCTGTTCCACGTGATGTTCATCCAGCATGGTCAACATGGCGTTTTTGGTAATGATGTCCAGATCGCGACCCGGCGCGTCCTGCATCTCGATAAGCACGGCGCTGGCACCGCGCGCGGAGAAGTACTCGATGACGTCCAGACCCACGGCGCCTGCGCCGACGACGGCGATGCGTTTACCTGTAGCATCGGCAAACTGGTCCAGATGATGAATCATGTTGGTAATGGAGAAGACGTTCCCGCCTTCGACATCGATGTTCTCGCGCAGTCCTTCAATGGGCGGCAGCAGGGGCACTGAACCGGTGGCGTTGACGATTAAATCCGGGCGAAGAGCGGAAACGGACGCCACGGTGGCGCGTCTGCCGACCTGCAGCATCAGGTTATCGAGCGAGGCGATACGGTTTTTCATAAACTGCGGAAAATCAGCGATACGCTTTTTCTCCGGCAGCAGGGAGATCTCGCTGGCCAGTCCTCCGATGCTGTGCTTCTCTTCCAGCAGCCAGGTATGGCAGCCGACTTCAGCCGCGGTGCAGGCCGCTTCCATTCCCGCCGTACCCGCGCCGATGACCACGACGTTGGTATCGCGGATCACGCGCTGCTGCTTATACGCGTCGCCGTGGATGATATCCGGGTTGATCGAGCAGCGAAGAGGGCGGGAGCGGGCGATGCGGTGATCCGCGCAGCCAATGTTGCAGGAGATGCATTTCCGCATCAAACGTTCGTTGCCGCTTTGAACTTTTTGCACCCACTCCGGCTCGGCGATCAGGCCGCGGCCAATGGCAATCAGGTCGGCATCGCCGCTGGCGATAATATCTTCGGCGACTTTCGGGGTACGGATGTTGCCGGCAATCACCGTGGGCTTGTGGAATTTTTCGCGTACCGCGCGCGAGAGGTAGCGCTTCCAGCCATCTTCCAGAGACATCTGGTCAATCTGGAAATTGAGGTTGTCGTTTTGCGCGGCGGAGACGTTGATAATATCCACTTTTTCCTGACACAGTTCGAGGATCCGCAAGGAGTCTTCGAGCGTATTTCCACCTTTCAGAAAGTCATCGGCGCTAATACGCAGGCTGACCGGAAAACGCGGGCCTACGCAGGCCCGTACCTTATCGACGATTAGGGTTAATATTCTGGCGCGATTCTCTACGCTGCCGCCAAATTCATCGGTGCGCTTATTAAACAGCGGTGATAAAAACTGGCTAATTAAATAAGAGTGGCCGGCGTGAATTTCCACGCAGTCGAATCCAGCGCGGCGAACGCGCTCCGCCGCGTCACCAAATTTATCGACGGCATGATATATCTCATCGTGCGTCATCGGGCGGGGAATATTCCCGTTCTTTTTGGACGGCGTGCTGGAAGAAGACAGCGGCATTTCGCCGTTCAGGCGATACGCATAGGCCGACGCGCCGGCGTGGTTTAATTGAATACTGACGCAGGCGCCGTGTTTATGTAAGGTTTCGGTTAATTTGAACAGGCGCGGAATATATTGATCGTTATCGATACGCAGCTGCGTAGTGCCGTTAGAGGCGAAAGGAAAATCGATGCAAATATTCTCGATAGTGATGAGTCCTGTGCCGCCCCGCGCGCGTAGCTCATAGTAGTCAATCTGCTCCTGCGTGACTTCCCCGTTCAGGCTCGCCAGGTTTGTGCCCATTGGCGGCATGATGATGCGGTTTTTTATTGTCATTCCGTTAATGGTCAACGGGGAAAAAAGATGGGGATAGTGGCTCATATGCTCTCTCCACTGGATGCCTGATGGCCTTTTACGGCGATTCTGGCCTGTCCAAAGTTAATATTTCTCTGTGGGGAAAGATAACGAGGCGTTTAATAGAAAAATAATGCTTTTTTTTGCGCGGAGCTATAGCGTGATTCTATGGGATTAACAATTTATTTACACATTAGTGTTTTTACCTTAAATATTTCAATCGATTTTTTACTTGTACTTGTGGAATGACACAAAAAGAGTAGGGGAATGATTGAATAGATGCCCAATTGATAATGATTTATTTTTATCGCGGCGAAAATGTCGCCCCGTTATAGCGACGAATATTGATATATGTGCGCCAGATCTCATTTTTACCGGCGAAAAAAAGCCCGGATCGCGGTCCGGGCTGAGATATACATGGCGGCTGCCTTAATTCATAAAGGCCGGCTGTTTTTTCTCATAGGCTGAGATCGCCTCTTCATGCTGCAAAGTCAGGCCGATGCTGTCCAGACCGTTCAGCATGCAGTGGCGGCGGAAAGCGTCAATTTTAAAGCTGTAAGATTTATCGCCTGCTTTAACCACTTCGGCTTCCAGATCGACTTCAAACTTAATGCCCGGCTGAGAGTGGACCAGCTTAAACAGCTCATCGACCTGCGCTTCGCTCAGGGTGACCGGCAGCAGCTGATTGTTAAAGCTGTTGCCGTAGAAGATATCGGCGAAGCTCGGCGCGATGACGACTTTAAAACCGTAATCGGTCAGCGCCCACGGCGCGTGCTCGCGCGAAGAGCCGCAGCCGAAGTTTTCCCGCGCCAGCAGGATAGAGGCGCCTTTATATTCCGGGAAGTTCAGCACGAATTCCGGGTTAGGCTGTTCGCCTTTGTCGTCCAGGAAGCGCCAGTCGTTAAACAGATGGGCGCCAAAACCGGTACGCGTAACTTTCTGCAGAAACTGCTTTGGAATGATTGCATCGGTATCGACGTTCGCGGCGTCCAGCGGAACCACCAGGCCGGTATGTTGGGTAAATTTCTCTGCCATGATGGTTTCCTTATTTCAAGCTACGGATATCGGCGAAATGACCGGTCACGGCCGCCGCGGCTGCCATGGCCGGGCTGACCAGGTGAGTGCGTCCGCCGCGGCCCTGACGGCCTTCAAAGTTACGGTTGCTGGTGGAGGCGCAGCGCTCGCCCGGGTTCAGGCGGTCGTTGTTCATCGCCAGGCACATGGAGCAGCCGGGTAAACGCCACTCAAAACCGGCTTCAATAAAGATTTTATCCAGGCCTTCGGCTTCGGCCTGCGCTTTTACCGGACCAGAGCCTGGCACGACCAGCGCCTGAACGCCCGGCGCCACTTTACGGCCTTTCGCGATCTCGGCCGCCGCGCGTAAGTCTTCGATACGCGAGTTGGTGCAGGAGCCGATAAAGACTTTATCAATCGCCACGTCGGTTAACGGTACGCCAGATTTCAGGCCCATATAGGCCAGCGCTTTTTCCGCGCTCGCGCGCTCTACCGGGTCGGTGAATGATGCCGGGTCCGGGATGATATCGGTGACGGAGATGACCTGGCCTGGGTTGGTGCCCCAGGTGACCTGCGGGGCAATCTCTTCCGCCTGCAGGGTGACAACGCTGTCAAAGGTCGCGCCATCATCGGTGGTCAGGGTTTTCCAGTAAGCGACGGCTTCGGCAAAATCTTCGCCTTTCGGCGCGTGCAGGCGGCCTTTCACGTAATCAAATGTGGTCTGGTCCGGCGCCACCAGGCCTGCTTTCGCGCCCATTTCGATAGCCATATTGCACAGGGTCATGCGGCCTTCCATGCTTAAATCGCGAATGGCTTCGCCGCAAAATTCAACAACGTGCCCGGTACCGCCGGCGCTGCCGGTTTTACCGATGATCGCCAGAACGATATCTTTGGCGGTGATGCCTGGAGCCGCTTTACCTTTAACTTCGATCTTCATGGTTTTAGCGCGGCCCTGCTTCAGCGTCTGCGTAGCCAGGACGTGTTCGACTTCAGAGGTGCCGATACCGAAGGCCAGCGCGCCGAATGCGCCATGGGTTGCCGTGTGTGAGTCGCCGCAGACGATGGTCATACCCGGCAGGGTGACGCCCTGTTCCGGCCCCATCACGTGGACGATGCCCTGGAAAGGGTGGTTCAGATCGTACAGTTCCACGCCGAACTCTTTGCAGTTTTTAATTAACTCCTGCATCTGGATACGCGCCATTTCGCCGGACGCGTTAATGTCTTTCGTCTGCGTCGAAACGTTGTGATCCATCGTGGCGAAGGTTTTGCCCGGCTGACGTACCGGGCGCTTGTGGGCGCGCAGACCGTCAAACGCCTGCGGCGAGGTCACTTCGTGAACCAGATGGCGGTCAATATACAGCAGCGGGGTTTCGTTTTGCGCTTCATAAACCACGTGAGCATCGAACAACTTTTCGTATAACGTCTTCGCCATGATTACACCCCTTCAGCGACATAGCGGGCAATGATATCGCCCATTTCATCGGTACTGACCGCCGCCGCGCCGCGCGCTAAATCGCCGGTACGTACGCCTTCTTCTAATGCGCGGTTGATCGCATTTTCAATCGCGGTTGCCGCGTTATCGGCATCCAGGCTATAGCGCAGCAGCAGCGCCAGGGAGAGGATCTGCGCGATGGGGTTAGCGATGTTTTTACCGGCGATATCCGGCGCGGAGCCGCCTGCGGGTTCATATAAACCAAAGCCTTGCTCGTTGAGGCTGGCGGACGGCAGCATGCCCATTGAACCGGTAATCATGGCGCATTCGTCAGACAGGATGTCGCCGAAAAGATTGGAGCACAGCAGGACGTCAAACTGGGACGGATCTTTGATCAGCTGCATGGTGGCGTTGTCGATATACATATGCGACAGCTCAACGTCAGGATACTGCTTACTGACTTCACTAACGATTTCACGCCACAAAATAGAAGACTGCAGCACGTTCGCTTTATCAATCGAGGTCACTTTGTGGCGACGCTTGCGGGCGGACTCGAACGCAATATGGGCGATACGCTCAATCTCAAAGCGATGATACACCTCGGTATCGAACGCTTTCTCATGCTGGCCGCTGCCTTCACGGCCTTTCGGCTGGCCGAAGTAAATGCCGCCGGTCAGTTCGCGGACGCATAAAATGTCGAAGCCGTTAGCGGCGATATCGGCGCGCAGCGGGCAAAACTCTTCCAGGCCCTGGTACAGCTTAGCCGGGCGCAGGTTGCTGAATAATTTGAAATGCTTACGCAGGGGCAGCAGCGCACCGCGCTCCGGCTGCTCCGCGGGCGGCAGGTGCTCCCATTTCGGTCCGCCAACGGAGCCAAACAGGATCGCGTCGGCCTGTTCGCAGCCTTCGACGGTAGTCTGCGGCAGGGGAGTGCCCTGACGATCGATGGCGACACCGCCGACGTCGTGCTGGCTGGTGGTAATGCGCATATCAAAACGGTGGCGAACGGCTTCCAGTACTTTCATCGCCTGGTTCATGACTTCCGGGCCAATACCATCACCTGGTAAAACAGCAATATGGTAATTCTTCGACATTACACGGTTTCCTTATTGTTCTCTTTATTCTGAGCTTTGCGTTGCAATTCTTTTTCGACTTCAGCGGCGCGCCAGATATTGTTCAGGACGTGAACCATGGCTTTCGCGGAAGATTCCACGATATCCGTCGCCAGACCCACGCCGTGGAAGCGGCGGCCGTTGTAGTTCGCCACGATGTCCACCTGGCCCAGCGCATCCTTACCCTGACCCTTGGCGTTGAGATCATATTTGACCAGCTCAATCTCATAGCCGGTGATGCGGTTAATGGCCTGATAAATGGCGTCCACCGGGCCGTTACCGTTGGCGGCCTCAGCTTTTGTTTCATCACCGCATGCCAGCTTCACGGAGGCGGTTGCGATATCGCTGGAGCCGGACTGCACGCTGAAGTAATCCAGGCGGAAATGCTCCGGTTCTTCCTGCTGTTTATTAATGAAGGCTAACGCTTCCAGGTCATAGTCAAATACCTGGCCCTTTTTATCCGCCAGCTTGAGGAATGCGTCATACAGATGGTCCATGTTGTAGTCGGTGTCTTTATAGCCCATCTCTTCCATGCGGTGTTTCACCGCCGCGCGGCCGGAGCGTGAGGTCAGGTTCAGCTGCACCTGGTTCAGGCCGATAGATTCCGGCGTCATGATTTCGTAGTTTTCGCGATTCTTCAGCACGCCGTCCTGGTGAATACCGGAAGAGTGGGCAAAGGCGCCGGTTCCGACGATAGCTTTGTTGGCAGGGATCGGCATATTGCAAATCTGGCTGACGGTCTGGCTGGTACGCCAGATTTCCTGGTGATTAATGCGGGTGTGCACATTCATAATGTCTTTGCGCACTTTAATCGCCATGATCACTTCTTCCAGCGAGCAGTTGCCGGCGCGTTCGCCGATACCGTTCATCGCGCCTTCGACCTGGCGAGCGCCGGCGTGGACCGCTGCGAGGGCGTTACCGACCGCGATGCCTAAGTCGTCATGGGTATGGACGGAGATAATGGCCTTGTCGATGTTAGGCACGCGTTCGTACAAACCGGTGATGATGTTGGCGAATTCGAACGGCATGGTGTAGCCGACGGTATCCGGAATATTGATGGTTGTTGCGCCTGCATTAATCGCGGCTTCAACGACGCGAGCCAGATCGGCAATCGGCGTACGGCCAGCGTCTTCACAGGAAAACTCGACATCGTCAGTGTAGTTGCGTGCGCGCTTCACCATATAGATGGCACGTTCAATAACCTCATCCAGGTTACTGCGCAGCTTGGTGGCGATATGCATCGGCGAGGTGGCGATAAAAGTGTGAATACGGAACGCTTCCGCCACTTTTAATGATTCTGCTGCAACATCGATATCTTTTTCTACGCAGCGGGCCAGGGCGCAAACGCGGCTGTTTTTGATCGTGCGCGCGATGGTTTGCACGGATTCAAAGTCGCCTGGAGACGAGACTGGGAAGCCCACTTCCATGACGTCAACGCCCATCCGCTCCAGGGCCATAGCAATCTGCAGTTTCTCTTTCACACTCAGGCTGGCTTGTAACGCTTGTTCACCGTCGCGTAAGGTCGTATCGAAAATAATGACTTGCTGGCTCATGGTTTAGATCCTTGGTCTGTGTCCTGGCGCCTTGCTTACGAGCATAAAAAAACCCGCGCATTGGCGCGGGTTTTATAGTCTTGCTGGAAGATGACTTAACGATGAACGTCGCCCAACAGCCTACCGCGCAAAATGGATGCGTTTAGTAGTAGTAGGCTGAGAAAGCGAATGCTGCGAATCATTGCGTCATGCTCCAGATGAAATCGTTATGCATTTAGAGTTACTGGATATGGGGTTTGATGTCAACCCTTGGGTGAAGAAAAGGTCTTTTTACCCGCGAGAAGAATTAGCTAATTGTGCTGACGATCGCGCTTTTTTGCCGATGATCCTTTTTAGGACATCAGCGCATGTTGAGATATTTTCACTATTTGATAATTTTGATTTTCGCTGAGAGCCGCAAGGATAGCGCGCCTGGCCAGAATCATATCTTAATGAAATAGCTGAATTTATTTGTTTGCTGAATGTGTCCATGTTTGTAAGGGGGAATTATCAATGATAATAAAATGTGAATGTTAAGGGCAGCTTAAACCGATATTGTAATAGTGCTTAAATTATAGTTAACCGCTGCTGTTATTGTTTATTTTTGATATTTATGGGTACACTTGGTTTTATCAAGTAAACAATATGGTTAGGGGGTTGCGAGTACGTTCAACCGCAGAATTTTCGTCGCCACTCATAACCTTAATATATTCCTAAAATTCATCTTTGCCCTTTTGTAAATGTCATATGCATGGTAAATGATATTTTCAGAATTAATTACTGCACTTTGGCAAAGGGAATTTAGCGTGACAGTGGAGTTAAATATGTTAAAAGAAAATACTGAATATAAGCCGGACTCAGAGGTGGAAAACGCAAAACCTCAGCTGAGAATGGTCGACCTGAATCTGTTAACCGTATTTGATGCGGTAATGCAGGAACAAAATATCACCCGTGCGGCACATTCCCTGGGGATGTCGCAGCCGGCGGTCAGCAATGCCGTATCAAGACTGAAAGTGATGTTTAATGATGAGCTGTTTGTTCGTTATGGGCGCGGCATCCAGCCAACGGCGCGTGCTTATCAGCTATTTGGTTCTGTACGACAGGCATTACAATTAGTGCAGAACGAGTTGCCGGGCTCGGGCTTCGAGCCGCTCAGCAGCGAGCGGGTCTTTAATTTATGTGTTTGCAGCCCGCTGGATAATGCATTGACTTCGGTTATTTTCAATAAAGTTGGCGAGATTGCGCCCAACATTCATTTGGTCTTTAAATCGGCATTGAATCAAAACACGGAACATCAATTACGTTATCAGGAAATTGAATTCGTTATTGGTTATGAAGAGTTTCGTCGCCCTGAGTTTGCCTGCGTGCCTTTATTTAAAGATGAAATGGTGCTGGTGGCGAGCCGGAAACATCCGCGTATTTCTGGCCCAATGATGGAAAATGATATTTATCAGGAGGAGCACGCGGTTGTCGCTCTCGATCGCTACGCTTCATTTAGCCAGCCGTGGTATGACACCGCGGATAAACAATCGCGTATTGCTTATCAAGGTAACGCGATGGTCAGCGTATTAAATGTGGTTTCCCAGACCAATATGGTTGCTATCGCACCGCGCTGGTTAGCCAGCGAGTTTGCCGATAAGCTGGATCTGCAAATATTACCGTTGCCGCTGAAAGTGAATAGCCGTACCTGCTATCTTTCATGGCATGAAGCGGCGGGCCGTGATAAAGGGCATCAGTGGATGGAAGAATTGCTGGTCAATATCTGCCAGCGCTAAACGGTCGCGATACAAACGGGGGCTTCGGCTCCTGCTTTGTGTGACAAAAATCACTAAACGTAGAATTTTATTCTGTTTGCGCTTGTCCGCCCCCGGCGCTGCCCGTTAAAAAATGGATGATTTGCTGTAGTTGGTTATTTTCCCCGAGCATTGACTATCATATTTTCTTATCTCCGAAGTTTTTCACCGTGTTTTAGCTGCGAACCTTTCTTTTATCCTTTTAATGCCTCTTAGGTGCCGACGGTCGCCAATTGCCTGCCCGTTAGCGAGCAGTTATGGTAACGGCATGCAGTCTATTCACCTCAGGACGAAGCTTTTGCGCTTCGTCTTGTGCGAGCGCGCGGAAATCGGATTCCGCTGTCGTTAAAAACTATAAGCCGGGAGGCAAACCATGGAGATGTTGTCAGGAGCCGAAATGGTCGTCCAGTCGCTGGTCGATCAGGGCGTCAAGCAGGTGTTCGGTTATCCCGGGGGCGCGGTCCTCGATATCTATGATGCGTTACATACCCTTGGCGGAATCGATCACGTACTGGTCCGCCATGAGCAAGCTGCCGTGCATATGGCGGATGGCCTTGCGCGCGCAACGGGCGAGGTCGGGGTAGTCCTGGTGACCTCGGGTCCGGGGGCGACTAACGCGATTACCGGCATTGCGACGGCTTATATGGATTCCATTCCGCTGGTGATTCTTTCCGGTCAGGTCGCGACGTCCTTAATTGGCTACGATGCTTTCCAGGAGTGCGACATGGTGGGGATCTCCCGACCGGTGGTAAAACACAGCTTTCTGGTTAAGCAAACCGAAGATATTCCCGGCGTGCTGAAAAAAGCGTTCTGGCTGGCGGCCAGCGGGCGTCCCGGCCCGGTCGTCGTGGATCTACCGAAAGATATTCTCAATCCGGCGAAAAAACTGCCGTACGCCTGGCCAGATACGGTCAGCATGCGCTCTTATAATCCGACGACGTCGGGTCATAAAGGGCAGATTAAACGTGCGCTGCAGACGCTGGTGGCGGCCAAAAAACCGGTGGTTTACGTCGGTGGCGGGGCAATAAACGCGCAGTGTGAACCGCAGCTATTTGCGCTGGTTGAGAAACTGAAGCTGCCGGTGGCGTCTTCGCTGATGGGGCTGGGCGCCTTCCCTGCCTCGCATCAGCAGGCGTTAGGGATGCTGGGCATGCATGGGACCTATGAAGCCAATATGACCATGCACCATTCCGACGTGATTTTCGCCGTCGGCGTGCGCTTCGACGATCGTACAACGAATAATCTGGCCCGGTACTGTCCGAACGCGACGGTGCTGCATATTGATATCGATCCCACTTCGATATCCAAGACCGTTCCTGCCGACGTGCCTATCGTTGGCGACGCCCGCCTGGTACTGGAACAGATGCTGGAACTGCTCGACCATGAAGAGACGCAGCAGCCGCTGGATGAAATCCGCGACTGGTGGCAGCAGATTGAGCAGTGGCGCGCGCGTCATTGCCTGCAGTACGACACGCAAAGCGGCAAGATTAAACCGCAGGCGGTAATTGAGACCATCTGGCGGCTGACGCACGGCGATGCGTACGTGACGTCCGATGTGGGTCAGCATCAGATGTTCGCGGCGCTTTATTATCCTTTCGACAAACCGCGGCGTTGGATCAACTCAGGTGGTCTGGGAACGATGGGATTTGGCCTTCCCGCCGCGCTGGGCGTGAAGATGGCGCTGCCGGAAGAAACGGTGATTTGCGTGACCGGCGATGGCAGCATCCAGATGAATATTCAGGAGCTCTCCACCGCGCTGCAGTACGAGCTGCCGGTGCTGGTGCTGAACCTCAATAACCGCTACCTCGGGATGGTGAAGCAGTGGCAGGATATGCTTTACTCTGGCCGTCATTCACAATCCTATATGGAGTCATTGCCTGATTTTGCTCGCGTCGCGGAAGCCTACGGCCACGTGGGGATTCGTATCAGCGACCCGCAGGAGCTGGAAGCGAAGCTCGCTGAGGCGCTGGAGCAGGTGCGTAATAATCGACTGGTTTTCGTTGATGTAACGGTTGACGGCAGTGAGCATGTATACCCCATGCAGATTCGCGGCGGCGGTATGGACGAGATGTGGCTGAGCAAAACGGAGAGGACCTGATTATGCGCCGGATATTATCAGTATTACTGGAGAACGAATCGGGCGCGCTATCCCGCGTGATCGGCCTCTTTTCACAGCGCGGTTATAATATTGAAAGCCTGACGGTAGCGCCGACGGACGATCCGACGTTATCCAGAATGACTATTCAAACCGTTGGCGATGAGAAAGCGATTGAGCAGATAGAAAAGCAGCTGCACAAGCTGGTCGACGTGCTGCGCGTTAACGAGCTTGGACAAGGCGCGCACGTTGAGCGTGAAATTATGCTGGTAAAGGTCCAGGCCAGCGGCTATGGACGCGATGAGGTCAAGCGCAATACGGAAATCTTCCGTGGGCAAATTATCGACGTCACGCCGTCTATCTATACCGTTCAGCTGGCGGGAACCAGCGATAAGCTGGATGCGTTTTTGGCTTCGCTGCGCGACGTGGCGCGAATTGTTGAAGTCGCCCGCTCGGGCGTAGTCGGATTGTCGCGCGGCGACAAAATCATGCGCTGAGCCGCTGAAACTGACGTAAAAATAGCCCGACACAGCCTGTCGGGCTATTTTTTTGCGAAATCGGTGGGAACTGTGGACTAAAGCGGTTGCTGCGCTTACTTTTCTGCGCTTAGATGTTATAAAAACGAATCCATACCTGAAGAATGGTTATGTTCTGTACTTATTACCCAAGGGGCAATTGTGAAACTGGATGAAATCGCCCGGCTGGCCGGTGTCTCGCGAACGACCGCTAGCTATGTGATTAATGGGAAAGCGAAGCAGTATCGCGTTAGCGATAAAACTGTTGAAAAGGTGATGGCGGTGGTTCGTGAGCACAACTATCATCCGAATGCGGTTGCTGCAGGCTTGCGTGCAGGACGTACGCGGTCCATTGGTCTGGTTATCCCGGACCTGGAAAACACCAGCTATACGCGCATCGCTAATTACCTGGAGCGTCAGGCGCGCCAGCGCGGCTATCAGCTATTGATCGCCTGCTCCGAGGATCAGCCGGATAACGAAATGCGCTGCATTGAGCATCTGCTGCAGCGTCAGGTCGACGCGATAATCGTTTCCACCTCATTACCGCCTGAACATCCGTTCTATCAGCGCTGGGCTAACGATCCGTTCCCGATTGTCGCGCTCGACCGCGCGCTCGATCGAGAGCACTTCACCAGCGTGGTGGGCGCCGATCAGGACGATGCTGAAATGCTCGGTGCGGAATTGCGTAAGTTTCCGGCTGAAACGGTGCTGTACCTTGGCGCGCTGCCGGAGCTTTCGGTGAGCTTCCTGCGCGAGCAGGGATTCCGTACGGCATGGAAGGACGATCCGCGAGAGGTGCATTTCCTCTATGCAAACAGCTACGAGCGCGAAGCCGCGGCGCAGCTCTTTGAAAAGTGGCTGGAAACGCATCCAATGCCTCAGGCGCTGTTTACGACTTCGTTTCCGCTGCTGCAGGGCGTGATGGACGTCACGCTGCGCCGGGAAGGGAAGCTGCCTTCCGAGCTGGCTATTGCCACTTTTGGCGATAATGAGCTGCTGGATTTCCTCCAGTGTCCCGTTTTAGCCGTGGCCCAGCGCCACCGCGACGTGGCGGAGCGTGTGCTGGAGATCGTGCTCGCCAGCCTTGATGAACCGCGTAAGCCGAAACCAGGGTTAAGCCGTATCCGGCGCAATCTTTATCGTCGCGGCAGCCTGAATCGCCGCTAAGCGCGTGACCAGGATTATTCGTAGAGCATTCGCCAGACGGAGACGCGTCTGGCGATAATCCGCTGAGATGACGTAAAAATTGCAGGGTTAAGGATCTTTCAGACAAATCCTTAATCTTCCTGACATCTCTTTTAATTTTATTCTTCGTGCCATTTATTCCACGGTTTAATTAGCCCATAAAAGGATTAGCGTATTTATTTGTATTATTTTGTTACATTCAGCGGGTGAGTTGCTGAATTAACACTCATTTCCTCGCTATTATGGTAGCGATAAGCGCTGTACCCCGCAGTAAGAGTGCCTCTCCTGTGAAAACTGGTGCTGTTAACGGTCATCAGAATGGCCTAAAATGCCGCTCGCGTCGCAAACTGACACTTTATATTTTCCCTTCGAAGATATTTTGCTGCTTTAACTGTTACAAGTTTGTTGGTTGTTTTCTTACCGATATTCATAACGTTAATTTGCCTCGTTTGTTGGTTGATTTTTCCTCAGGGCGAATATCGGCTGTAAATAATGGGTTTTTGAGCTCTGTTGGCATCCGTGCTGGCTTGACAAGCTTTTCCTCCGCTCCGTAAACTCCTTCTTGTGGGAATTTGTGGGGTAAAGTGGCGAAAAGGGGTGAGGCTGGCATGTTCCGTGGGGCAACGTTAGTCAATCTCGACAGTAAAGGCCGTCTGGCCGTACCGACGCGCTACCGCGACGGGCTGATCGAGAACGCTTCCGGTCAATTGGTATGCACCATTGACATCCATCACCCGTGCCTGCTGCTTTACCCTTTGCCTGAATGGGAAATCATCGAGCAAAAATTATCGCGTTTATCGAGCATGAACCCCACCGAGCGGCGCGTACAGCGTTTGCTTCTGGGACATGCCAGCGAATGTCAGATGGATAGCGCCGGGAGGCTATTAATCGCCCCGGTGCTGCGGCAACACGCCGGGCTGACAAAAGAAGTGATGCTGGTCGGGCAGTTCAATAAGTTTGAGCTGTGGGACGAAACGACCTGGTATCAACGGGTCAAGGAAGATATCGACGCTGAGCAGTCCGCTTCCGGGGAACTGTCGGAGCGCCTGCAGGATTTGTCTTTGTAAAATGATGGAAAATTATAAACACACTACGGTACTTCTGGATGAAGCCGTTAACGGCCTGAATATTCGTCCTGACGGTATCTACATTGATGGTACCTTTGGCCGCGGCGGTCACTCGCGCCTGATTCTCTCCCAGCTGGGAGCGGAGGGACGCCTGCTGGCGATCGATCGCGACCCGCAGGCTATTGCCGTCGCGAAAACTATCGATGATCCCCGCTTTTCCATCGTTCATGGTCCTTTTTCTCAGCTGGCCGACTATGTTGGCGAGCGCAATCTAACCGGCAAGATCGACGGTATTCTGCTCGATCTTGGCGTCTCCTCACCGCAGCTGGATGACGCTGAACGTGGCTTCTCTTTTATGCGCGATGGTCCGCTGGATATGCGCATGGATCCGACGCGCGGCCAGTCAGCCGCTGAATGGCTACAAACCGCCGACGAAGCCGATATCGCCTGGGTCATCAAAACCTTCGGCGAAGAGCGCTTTGGTAAACGCATTGCCCGCGCCATCGTTGAACGCAACCGCGTGGAACCGATGACGCGTACCAAAGAGCTGGCGGAGGTCGTTGCGGCGGCGACGCCGGTGAAAGATAAATTCAAACATCCCGCGACCCGTACCTTCCAGGCGGTGCGCATTTGGGTGAACAGTGAACTGGAGGAGATAGAGCAGGCGCTAAAAAGCTCGCTCAGCGTGCTGGCCCCGGGCGGGCGGCTCTCTATTATCAGTTTCCACTCGCTGGAAGACCGTATTGTGAAGCGCTTTATGCGCGAGCAAAGCCGCGGTCCGCAGGTTCCGGCAGGGTTACCGATGACCGAAGAGCAGCTTAAAAAACTGGGCGGCCGTGAGCTAAGAGCATTAGGCAAGTTGATGCCGGGCGAAAAAGAGGTAGCTGAAAATCCTCGTGCCCGTAGTTCAGTTCTGCGTATTGCAGAGAGGACGAACGCATGATCGGCAGAGTGACAGAAGCCCTAAGCAAGGTGAAAGGGTCGATAGGAAGCAACGAGCGCCATGCTTTGCCTGGCGTGATCGGAGACGACCTTCTGCGGTTTGGGAAGCTGCCACTCTGCCTGTTCATTTGCATCATTATTACGGCGATTACGGTGGTGACAACGGCGCACCATACTCGCCTCTTAACCGCGCAGCGCGAACAGCTGGTGCTGGAACGCGACGCGCTGGATATTGAATGGCGCAACCTGATCCTCGAAGAAAATGCTCTCGGCGATCACAGTCGGGTTGAGCGGATCGCGACCGAGAAGCTGCAGATGCAGCACGTCGATCCATCACAAGAAAATATCGTTGTACAGAAATAAGGATTATTGCGACGCATGAAAGCAGCGCCGAAAACGCCAAAAGCAAAACGTCAGGAAGAACAGGCCAACTTTATCAGTTGGCGTTTTGCGTTGCTGTGCGGCTGTATTCTGCTGGCGCTGGGCTTCCTGCTGGGCCGCGTGGCCTGGCTACAGGTGATTAGCCCGGACATGCTGGTACGCCAGGGCGATATGCGTTCTCTGCGCGTGCAGGAAGTCTCTACCGCGCGCGGAATGATAACCGATCGTTCCGGCCGCCCGCTGGCGGTGAGCGTGCCGGTAAAAGCTATCTGGGCTGACCCGAAAGAGCTGCATGAAGCCGGGGGCGTGACCCTGGACAACCGCTGGAAGGCGCTGGCCGATGCGCTGAATATGCCGCTGGATCAGCTGGCATCGCGCATCAATACCAATCCACGGATGCGTTTTATCTATCTGGCGCGTCAGGTGAACCCTGATATGGCCGACTACATCCGTAAATTGAAGCTGCCGGGGATTCATCTGCGGGAAGAGTCCCGCCGCTACTATCCGTCTGGCGAAGTAACCGCTCACCTCATTGGCTTCACTAACGTCGATAGCCAGGGGATTGAGGGCGTAGAGAAGAGCTTTGATAAGTGGCTTACCGGCCAGCCCGGCGAGCGTATCGTGCGTAAAGACCGCTATGGTCGGGTAATCGAAGATATTTCGTCCACCGATAGCCAGGCCGCGCATAACCTGGCGCTGAGCATTGACGAACGCCTGCAGGCGCTGGTGTATCGCGAGCTGAATAATGCGGTGGCATTCAACAAAGCGGAGTCAGGTACCGCGGTTCTGGTCGACGTTAACACCGGCGAAGTGCTGGCGATGGCCAACAGCCCGTCGTACAACCCGAATAATTTCGCGGGTACCTCCAAAGATACGATGCGTAACCGCGCCATTACCGACGTGTTTGAGCCGGGCTCAACGGTGAAGCCGATGGTGGTGATGACGGCGCTTCAGCGCGGCATTGTTAACGAAAATACCGTACTGAACACCATTCCCTATCGAATTAACGGCCACGAAATCAAAGACGTGGCGCGCTACAGCGAATTGACCCTGACCGGGGTACTACAGAAGTCGAGTAACGTCGGTGTTTCTAAGCTGGCGTTAGCGATGCCGTCCTCAGCGTTAGTAGATACTTACTCACGTTTTGGACTCGGAAAAGCGACCAATTTGGGGTTGGTCGGAGAACGCAGTGGCTTATACCCTCAAAAACAACGGTGGTCTGACATAGAGAGGGCCACCTTTTCTTTCGGCTATGGGCTAATGGTAACCCCGTTACAGTTAGCGCGAGTCTACGCAACGATCGGCAGCTACGGCATATATCGCCCGCTGTCGATTACCAAAGTTGATCCACCGGTTCCGGGCGAGCGCGTCTTCCCGGAATCACTCGTTCGTACCGTTGTTCATATGATGGAAAGCGTGGCGCTGCCCGGCGGCGGCGGCGTGAAGGCGGCGATCAAAGGCTATCGCATCGCCATTAAAACCGGTACGGCGAAAAAAGTAGGGCCCGACGGCCGCTACATCAACAAATACATTGCTTACACCGCAGGCGTTGCGCCCGCCAGCCATCCGCGCTTTGCGCTGGTGGTGGTGATCAACGATCCGCAGGCGGGTAAATACTACGGCGGCGCCGTTTCCGCGCCGGTCTTCGGTGCCATCATGGGCGGCGTACTGCGCACCATGAACATTGAACCGGATGCGCTGGCAACGGCTGAAAAAAGTGAATTAGTGATTAATCAAGGCGAGGGAACAGGTGGCAGATCGTAATTTGCGCGACCTTCTCGCTCCGTGGGTGCCAAATGCGCCGGAGCGAATTCTGCGAGAAATGACGCTGGACAGCCGGGTGGCTGCTTCTGGCGATCTTTTTGTCGCGGTTTTAGGTCATCAGGCGGACGGGCGTCGTTATATCCCGCAGGCGATAGCGCAAGGTGTTGCTGCCATTATTGCTGAGGCCAAAGATGAGGCCCATGACGGCGAAATCCGTGAAATGCACGGTGTGCCGGTTATCTATCTGAGCCAACTCAACGAGCGCTTATCCGCGCTGGCCGGGCGTTTTTACCATCAGCCTTCGGAACAACTGCGCCTGGTGGGCGTCACCGGGACTAACGGTAAGACCACCACGACACAGCTGCTGGCGCAGTGGGCGCAGCTGCTGGGGGAAACCAGCGCGGTAATGGGAACCGTAGGCAATGGCCTGCTGGAGAAAGTTATCCCAACGGAAAACACCACCGGTTCGGCCGTTGATGTTCAACACGTACTCTCTGGCCTGGCAGGGCAGGGGGCGACGTTCGCCGCGATGGAAGTCTCTTCCCACGGGCTGGTGCAGCATCGCGTAGCCGCGCTGCAGTTTGCCGCCTCGGTCTTCACCAACCTGAGCCGCGATCACCTCGATTACCACGGTGATATGGAACATTACGAAGCGGCGAAATGGCTGCTCTACTCAACCCACCATTGCGGGCAGGCGATTGTTAATGCGGACGATGAAGTCGGTCGCCGCTGGCTGGCGAAGCTGCCGGATGCGGTTGCCGTATCGATGGAAGATCACATTAACCCGAACTGCCGGGGCCGCTGGCTCAAAGCGACCGCCGTGAGCTATCACGATAGGGGCGCCACCATTCAGTTTGCCTCCAGCTGGGGGAATGGCGAGATCGAAAGCCGCCTGATGGGCGCCTTTAACGTCAGCAATCTGCTGCTGGCCTTAGCCACCCTGCTGGCGCTAGGCTATCCGCTTGCCGATCTGCTGAAAACCGCCGCGCGCCTGCAGCCGGTATGCGGGCGTATGGAAGTGTTCGCCGCGCCGGGTAAACCGACCGTGGTCGTTGATTATGCCCACACGCCTGATGCGCTGGAAAAAGCGCTGCAGGCGGCGCGTCTGCACTGTCGCGGTAAACTGTGGTGCGTATTTGGCTGCGGCGGGGATCGCGACAAAGGCAAGCGTCCGCTGATGGGCGCTATCGCCGAAGAGTTTGCTGATATCGTGGTTGTCACCGACGACAACCCGCGCACCGAAGAGCCGCGGGCGATTATCAACGACATTCTGGCCGGCATGCTGGACGCGGGCCATGCCAGGGCGGTGGAAGGTCGTGCGGAAGCGGTCACTAATGCGGTGATGCAGGCGAAAGAAAACGACGTCGTTCTGGTGGCGGGCAAAGGCCACGAGGACTATCAAATCGTCGGCAATCGCCGACTCGATTACTCTGACCGCGTCACCGTAGCGCGTCTGCTGGGGGCGGTAGCATGATTCGCTTGACTCTCAGCCAGCTCGCCGGCATCACGCATGGCGAGCTGCACGGCCGCGATGTGGCGATTGATGACGTCACCTCCGATACCCGTAAAATCACGGCGGGCTGCCTGTTCGTGGCGCTAAAAGGCGAGCGCTTTGATGCGCATGACTTTGCCGAACAGGCGAAAGCTGCCGGCGCGGGCGCGCTGTTGGTCAGCCGTCATCTGGCCTGCGATCTACCGCAGGTGGTGGTGAAGGATACGCGTCTGGCGTTTGGCGAACTGGCCGCGTGGGTGCGTCAGCAGGTGCCGGCGCGCGTGGTCGCGCTGACCGGATCTTCCGGAAAAACCTCGGTTAAAGAGATGACCGCGGCGATTCTGAGCCAGTGCGGCAATACGCTGTATACCGCAGGTAACCTGAACAACGATATCGGCGTGCCGATGACGCTGCTGCGTCTCACCAAAGAACATGACTATGCGGTCATCGAGTTAGGCGCTAATCACCAGGGGGAAATTGCCTGGACCGTTAGCCTGACCCGTCCCGAAGCCGCGTTAGTGAATAACCTGGCCGCCGCGCACCTGGAAGGATTTGGCTCTCTGGAAGGCGTGGCGAAAGCCAAGGGCGAAATTTACACCGGTCTGCCGCTCAACGGCATCGCGATTATGAACGCCGACAATAATGACTGGCTGAACTGGCAAAGCGTGATTGGCGAGCGTAAAACCTGGCGTTTTTCGCCGAACGCCGCCCACAGCGATTTCACGGCAACCAGCGTTCATGTGACCTCGCACGGGACTGAATTTACTCTGCAGACCCCAACGGGCAGCGTTGATGTACTGCTACCGCTGCCGGGGCGCCATAACATCGCCAACGCGCTGGCTGCCGCGGCGCTGTCAATGGCGGTGGGGGCGACGCATGAGGCGATCAAAGCGGGTCTGAAAGATCTGAAAGCGGTACCGGGGCGGTTATTCCCGATTCAGCTGACCGACAGCCAGCTGCTGCTGGATGATTCCTATAACGCCAACGTCGGCTCGCTGACCGCTGCGGTACAGGTGCTGTCTGAGATGCCGGGCTACCGGGTACTGGTCGTCGGCGATATGGCCGAACTCGGCGCGGAAAGCCAGGCGTGCCATCGTCAGGTGGGCGAAGCGGCAAAAGCGGCCGGGCTCGATCGCGTACTGAGCGTCGGTACGTTGAGCGCAGAGATCAGCGGCGCCAGCGGCGTTGGCGAACATTTTAGCGAGAAGGCCGCGCTGGTGACCCGCCTGCGCGAGCTCACCGCAGAACATAAAATTATGACCATTTTAGTGAAGGGTTCACGTAGTGCCGCCATGGAAGTGGTAGTACGCGCATTACAGGAGAACGGAACATGTTAGTATGGCTGGCCGAACATTTGGTCAAATATTATTCAGGCTTTAACGTCTTTTCCTACCTGACGTTTCGCGCCATTGTCAGCCTGCTGACCGCGCTGTTCATCTCTCTGTGGATGGGCCCGCGCATGATCGCCCGTCTGCAAAAACTCTCCTTTGGCCAGGTTGTACGTAACGATGGCCCGGAATCTCACTTTAGTAAGCGCGGTACGCCGACCATGGGCGGGATCATGATCCTGACCGCCATTGTTGTCTCCGTTCTGCTGTGGGCCTATCCATCTAACCCCTACGTCTGGTGCGTGCTGACGGTACTGGTGGGCTACGGCATCATCGGCTTCGTTGATGACTACCGTAAGGTGGTTCGCAAAGATACCAAGGGCCTGATTGCCCGCTGGAAATACTTCTGGATGTCGGTGATTGCGCTGGGCGTCGCCTTTGCGCTGTATATGGCGGGTAAAGATACGCCGGCGACTCAGCTGGTGGTGCCGTTCTTTAAAGACGTGATGCCGCAGCTGGGCCTGTTCTACGTCCTGCTGGCCTATTTTGTTATCGTCGGGACCGGTAATGCGGTCAACCTGACCGACGGCCTTGATGGGCTGGCGATTATGCCAACCGTATTCGTTGCCGCCGGCTTCGCGCTGGTTGCCTGGGCGACCGGGAACATGAATTTCGCCAACTACCTGCATATCCCTTATTTGCGTCACGCCGGTGAACTGGTGATCGTCTGTACGGCGATTGTCGGCGCGGGCCTGGGCTTCCTGTGGTTTAACACCTATCCGGCACAGGTCTTTATGGGCGATGTGGGTTCGCTGGCACTCGGCGGCGCGCTGGGGATTATCGCCGTGCTGCTGCGCCAGGAATTCCTGCTGGTGATTATGGGCGGCGTATTTGTGGTGGAAACGCTCTCGGTGATTCTGCAGGTCGGCTCCTTCAAGCTGCGCGGTCAGCGCATCTTCCGCATGGCGCCGATTCACCATCACTATGAACTGAAAGGCTGGCCGGAACCGCGCGTTATCGTGCGTTTCTGGATTATTTCGCTGATGCTGGTGCTGATTGGCCTGGCGACGCTGAAGGTACGTTAATCATGGCAGATTATCAGGGTAAAAAAGTCGTCATTATTGGGCTGGGTATGACCGGCCTGTCATGCGTGGACTTTTTAATGGCTCGCGGCGTGACGCCGCGGGTGATGGATACCCGCGTTGCGCCGGCGGGGCTGGACAAGCTGCCGGAAGCCGTTGAGCGCTATGTCGGCGGTCTGAACGAAGACTGGCTGTTGACGGCGGACCTGATTGTCGCCAGCCCTGGCATCGCGCTGGCGCATCCTTCCCTGAGCGCCGCGGCGGATGCGGGGGTAGAAATAGTCGGCGATATTGAACTGTTCTGCCGCGAGGCGCAGGCGCCGATTATTGCGATCACCGGTTCCAACGGTAAAAGCACCGTGACTTCCCTTGTGGGAGAAATGGCGAAAGCGGCGGGGTTGAACGTTGGCGTCGGAGGCAATATTGGCCTGCCGGCGCTGATGCTGCTGGATCCTGAGCGCGAACTCTATGTCCTGGAGCTTTCCAGCTTCCAGCTGGAAACCACCTCCAGCCTGCGGGCGGCCGCGGCGACGATCCTTAACGTCACCGAAGATCATATGGACCGCTATCCGCTGGGGCTTCAGCAGTATCGCGCCGCCAAACTGCGCGTTTATGAGAACGCCCGGGCCTGTATCGTCAATGCCGACGATGCGTTAACCATGCCGGTACGCGGCGCTGACGATCGCTGCATCAGCTTCGGCGTTGACGTTGGCGACTATCACCTGAACCGCCAGCAGGGAGAAACCTGGCTGCGCGTCAAAGGCGAGAAAGTGCTCAACGTCAAAGAGATGAAGATTAGCGGCCAGCATAACTACAGTAACGCGCTTGCGGCCCTGGCTCTGGCGGACGCGGCGGGTCTGCCGCGCGCCAGTAGCCTGAAAGCGCTGACCACATTCACCGGGCTGGCGCATCGTTTCCAACTGGTGCTGGAGCACAACGGCGTGCGCTGGATCAACGATTCTAAAGCCACCAACGTCGGCAGTACTGAAGCGGCGCTCAATGGACTGCATCTTGATGGAACGCTCTATCTGCTGCTGGGCGGCGATGGGAAATCCGCTGATTTCACGCCGTTAAGCCGTTACCTGACCGGCGACAACGTTCGCCTGTACTGCTTCGGCCGCGACGGCGCGCAGCTGGCGGCCCTTCGCCCGGACGTCGCCGTGCAAACGGAAACCATGGAGCAGGCGATGCGCCAGATTGCGCCGCAGGTTGTCGCGGGTGATATGGTGCTGCTGTCTCCCGCGTGCGCCAGCCTCGATCAGTTTAAAAACTTTGAACAACGCGGCGACATCTTTGCTCGCCTGGCGAAGGAGTTAGGTTGATGCGTTTATCACTCCCGCGCCTGAAAATGCCACGGCTGAGACTGCCGCGTCTGCCGGGAATGTTTATTTTCGCATGGCTGTTCGCCGCGCTGAAAGGCTGGGTGATGGGCTCGCGGCAAAAAGATACCGATAGCCTGGTGATGTATGACCGGATGCTGCTGTGGCTGACCTTTGGCCTGGCCGCAATAGGCTTCATTATGGTGACCTCGGCGTCGATGCCGGTAGGCCAGCGTCTGGCGAACGATCCGTTTCTGTTTGCCAAGCGCGATGGCTTATACATTCTGCTGGCGCTAGGGCTGGCGATGGTGACGCTGCGCCTGCCGATGGAGTTCTGGCAGCGCCACAGTACCGCGATGCTGATCGCCTCTATCGTCATGCTGCTGATTGTTCTGGTGGTCGGCAGCTCGGTTAACGGGGCGTCGCGCTGGATTGCGCTGGGGCCGCTGCGTATCCAGCCTGCGGAGTTTACCAAGCTGTCGCTGTTCTGCTACATCGCCAACTACCTCGTGCGTAAAGGCGACGAAGTGCGTAACAACCTGCGCGGCTTCTTAAAGCCGATGGGCGTGATTTTCGTACTGGCGATTTTACTGCTGGCGCAGCCTGACCTCGGTACCGTCGTCGTGCTGTTTGTGACCACCCTGGCCATGCTGTTCCTGGCGGGAGCCAAGCTGTGGCAGTTCATCGCCATTATCGGGATGGGGCTTTCGGCGGTCGTACTGCTGATTCTGGCTGAACCGTACCGTATCCGCCGCGTGACCTCTTTCTGGAACCCGTGGGAAGATCCGTTCGGCAGCGGCTACCAGCTAACCCAGTCGCTGATGGCCTTTGGTCGCGGCGAAATGTGGGGGCAGGGCCTGGGCAATTCGGTCCAGAAGCTGGAGTATTTGCCCGAGGCGCACACCGATTTCATCTTCGCCATTATCGGTGAAGAGCTCGGTTATATCGGTGTGGTACTCGCACTTTTAATGGTATTCTTCGTCGCTTTTCGCGCCATGTCCATTGGCCGCAAAGCGCTGGAGATTGACCACCGTTTCTCCGGATTTCTGGCCTGCGCCATTGGGATCTGGTTTAGCTTTCAGGCGCTGGTTAACGTCGGCGCGGCGGCGGGGATGCTACCAACCAAAGGCCTGACGCTGCCGCTGATCAGTTACGGCGGTTCGAGCCTGCTGATTATGTCGACGGCGATCATGTTGCTGTTACGAATTGATTATGAAACGCGTCTGGAAAAAGCCCAGGCGTTTACACGGGGTGTTCGATGAGCGGTCAGGAAAAGCGCTTAATGGTGATGGCAGGCGGTACCGGCGGACACGTGTTCCCGGGACTGGCGGTTGCGCACCATTTAATGGACCAGGGCTGGCAGGTCCGCTGGCTGGGTACCGCGGATCGTATGGAAGCGGATTTAGTGCCGAAGCACGGCATTGAAATTGATTTCATTCAGATATCCGGCCTGCGCGGCAAGGGCCTGAAGGCGCAGATGCTGGCGCCGGTGCGTATTTTCAACGCCTGGCGTCAGGCGCGAGCGATTATGCAGCGTTTTCAGCCGGACGTGGTGCTGGGCATGGGCGGCTATGTTTCCGGACCCGGCGGTCTGGCGGCATGGTCGCTGGGGATCCCGGTTGTCCTGCATGAACAGAACGGGATTGCCGGCCTGACGAATAAATGGCTGGCGAAAATTGCCAAAAAGGTCATGCAGGCATTTCCCGGCGCTTTCCCGCATGCCGACGTTGTTGGCAACCCGGTTCGCACCGATGTGCTGGCGCTGCCGCTGCCGGAGCAGCGGTTAGTCGGGCGCCAGGGGCCGATTCGCGTATTAGTCGTCGGCGGCTCGCAGGGCGCGCGCGTGCTCAATCAGACGATGCCGCAGGTGGCGGCGAAGCTGGGTTCTGCTGTTACCATCTGGCACCAGAGCGGTAAAGGGGGCCAGGAGAGCGTACAGCAGGCCTATTCCGACGCCGGCCAGCCGCAGCACAAAGTCACCGAATTTATTGACGACATGGCGGCGGCTTATGCCTGGGCTGATGTTGTCGTATGTCGTTCCGGGGCGCTGACGGTGAGCGAAATTGCCGCCGCGGGTTTACCGGCGCTGTTTGTGCCTTTTCAGCACAAAGATCGTCAGCAGTACTGGAATGCGCTGCCGTTAGAGAAGGCAGGGGCAGCGAAGATCCTTGAGCAGCCGCAGTTTACCGTGGAGGCCGTTGCGCAAACCCTGGCGGGTTGGGATCGCGAGACGCTGCTGGATATGGCGGAGCGAGCGCGCAGAGCCTCGATTCCGGACGCGACCGAACGGGTAGCAGAAGAAGTGAGCGCCGCAGCACTGGCGCGTTAATCGCGGTGATGATCACCGTCCGAATAAAGAAGTTGATGGCGTAAAGAATGAATACACAAGATCTGGCAAAACTGCGTTCCATAGTGCCCGAGATGCGTCGCGTCCGGCACATTCACTTTGTTGGCATTGGCGGTGCCGGCATGGGCGGTATTGCCGAAGTTCTGGCCAACGAAGGTTATCAGATTAGCGGCTCCGACCTGGCGCCGAATCCGGTGACCCAGCAGTTGACTCAGCTTGGCGCCACTATTTATTTCAACCATCGCCCTGAAAACGTGCGCGATGCGAGCGTTGTCGTGGTTTCCAGCGCGATTTCTGCGGATAACCCGGAAATCGTCGCCGCCCACGAAGCGCGTATTCCGGTTATTCGCCGCGCCGAGATGCTGGCGGAGCTGATGCGTTTTCGCCACGGTATTGCCATTGCCGGCACGCACGGAAAGACCACAACCACGGCGATGGTCTCGAGCATTTACGCTGAAGCCGGGCTGGATCCTACTTTCGTGAACGGTGGTCTGGTCAAAGCCGCTGGCGTGCACGCGCGCCTTGGCCATAGTCGTTACCTGATTGCCGAAGCGGACGAAAGCGACGCCTCGTTCCTGCATTTACAGCCGATGGTCGCTATCGTGACCAATATCGAAGCCGATCATATGGATACCTATCACGGCGACTTTGAAAACCTGAAGCAGACGTTTATTAACTTCCTGCACAACCTGCCGTTCTACGGACGCGCGGTGATGTGCGTGGACGATCCGGTGATTCGTGAACTGCTGCCGCGCGTTGGCCGCCAGCTCACCACCTACGGATTTAGCGATGATGCCGACGTTCGCGTGGAAGAGTATCGTCAGGTTGGCGCTCAGGGCCATTTCCGTCTGGTTCGCCAGGATAAAGAGGTCATTCAGGTGACGCTGAACGCACCGGGTCGCCACAACGCGCTGAACGCGGCGGCGGCGGTGGCCGTTGCCACGGAAGAGGGCATTGATGATGACGCTATTTTGCGCGCGCTGGAAAGCTTCCAGGGCACCGGCCGTCGCTTTGATTTCCTTGGCGAATACCCCTTAGCTGAAGTTAACGGTAAAGAGGGTACCGCGATGCTGATCGATGATTATGGTCATCATCCTACGGAAGTGGATGCCACCATCAAAGCGGCGCGAGCGGGCTGGCCGGATAAAAACCTGGTGATGCTGTTTCAGCCGCACCGTTTTACCCGTACGCGCGATCTGTACGATGATTTCGCCAACGTGCTGACTCAGGTTGACGCGCTGCTGATGCTGGACGTTTATTCCGCGGGCGAAGCCGCTATTCCTGGCGCCGACAGCCGCTCGCTGTGCCGTACGATTCGCGGCCGCGGTAAAGTCGACCCGATTCTGGTTTCCGACCCGGCGCAGGCGGCAGAGATGCTGGCTTCAGTATTGACCGGCAACGATCTGGTGCTGGTTCAGGGGGCGGGAAATATCGGTAAAATCGCCCGTCACCTGGCGGAAATCAAATTGCAGCCGCAAAAATCGCAGGAGGAGCGCCATGGCTGATAAAATCGCGGTCCTCTTTGGCGGAACCTCCGCTGAACGTGAAGTCTCTCTCAATTCAGGTTCGGCGGTGATCGCCGGCCTGCGCGAAGCCGGGGTCGATGCGCACCCGGTCGACCCGCGCGACGTGGATATTACCCAATTGAAAAATATGGGTTTTCAGAAAGCGTTTATTGCCTTGCACGGTCGCGGCGGTGAAGATGGTACGTTGCAGGGTCTGCTGGAGCTGATTCAACTCCCCTATACCGGCAGCGGCGTGATGGCTTCCGCTATCTCAATGGATAAGCTGCGCAGCAAACTGCTGTGGCAGGGCGCCGGGCTGCCGGTTGCGCCGTGGGTTGCGCTAACGCGTAAACAGTTTACCGCGGGGCTTTCCGCTGAGGTAGAACAGCAGATTTCCGCCCTCGGACTGCCGTTGATTGTTAAACCCAGTCGCGAAGGTTCCAGCGTCGGTATGTCCAAAGTCAGCGAAAGTTGTGCATTACAAAATGCATTGACGCTGGCTTTTCAGCATGATGACGAAGTTCTGATTGAAAAATGGCTCAGTGGGCCGGAATTTACCGTCGCTATCGTCGGAGAAGAAATTTTACCGTCAATACGTATCCAGGCGGCTGGAACCTTCTATGATTATGAAGCAAAGTATCTCTCTGATGAAACGCAATATTTCTGCCCTGGCCTGGAAGATTCCGCGCGCGAGGCAGAAATCCAGGCTCTGGTGCAAAAAGCCTGGGATAGTCTTGGCTGTTACGGCTGGGGGCGAATTGATGTGATGCTGGACAGCGATGGCCAGTTTTATCTGCTGGAAGCAAACACCTCTCCTGGCATGACCAGTCATAGCCTGGTGCCCATGGCGGCGCGTCAGGCAGGGATGAGCTTCTCGCAGCTTGTTGTACGAATTCTGGACCTGGCGGGGTGATATGTCGCAGGCTGCGCTGAATACGCGGAACCACGAAGAGGAAGACGAAACCTCTTCGCGTCGAAGTAATGGCTCTCGTCTGGCGGGTATCTTCTTCCTGCTGGCGGTGCTCTGTACCGTGCTGGTCAGCGGATGGATGGTTCTGGGCTGGATGGAAGATGCACAGCGGTTACCGCTGTCAAAGATGGTGGTCACCGGTGAGCGTCACTACACGCGCAACGATGATATCCGTCAGGCGATTCTGGCATTGGGGTCGCCGGGCACCTTTATGACGCAGGACGTCAACATTATTCAAAGCCAGATTGAACGTCTGCCGTGGATTAAGCAGGCGAGCGTCAGAAAGCAGTGGCCGGACGAATTGAAGATTCATCTGGTTGAATATGTGCCGATAGCGCGCTGGAATGATCAGCATATGGTAGACGTGGACGGAAATTCTTTCAGCGTGCCGTCAGATCGCACCAGTAAACAGAATTTACCGATGTTGTACGGCCCGGAAGGCAGTGAGAACGAAGTCCTTCAGGGATACCGCGACATGGGGCAGGTGCTGGCAAAGGATAAATTCACGTTGAAAGTAGCGGCAATGACCGCGCGTCGCTCCTGGCAGTTGACGCTTAATAACGACATTAA
The DNA here is from genome assembly GCF_964241505.1 of Klebsiella sp. Q11. NCBI lineage: Bacteria > Pseudomonadati > Pseudomonadota > Gammaproteobacteria > Enterobacterales > Enterobacteriaceae > Klebsiella > Klebsiella sp. Q11. The sequence goes on along the minus strand of NZ_CAXSXW010000010.1, from coordinate 142,883 downwards.
GCTCAACCTTGGCCGGGGTGACACCATGAAACGGCTTCAGCGCTTTATGGAACTCTACCCGGTTCTTCAGCAGCAGGCGCAGACCGACGGCAAACGGATAAGCTACGTTGATTTGCGTTATGACTCGGGAGCGGCAGTCGGTTGGGTACCGGCTCCTGTAGAGGAAACTCAACAACAACAGAATCAGGCACAGGCAGAACAACAATGATCAAGGCGACGGACAGAAAACTGGTAGTTGGACTGGAGATTGGCACCGCTAAGGTTGCCGCTTTAGTAGGGGAAGTTCTGCCCGACGGTATGATTAATATCATTGGCGTGGGCAGTTGCCCATCGCGTGGTATGGATAAAGGCGGAGTGAACGACCTGGAATCCGTGGTGAAATGCGTACAGCGCGCCATTGACCAGGCCGAACTGATGGCGGATTGCCAGATCTCGTCAGTCTATCTGGCGCTTTCAGGCAAACATATCAGCTGTCAAAATGAAATCGGTATGGTGCCGATTTCTGAAGAAGAAGTGACGCAGGACGACGTAGAGAACGTGGTACATACCGCGAAATCGGTTCGCGTGCGCGACGAGCATCGCGTTCTGCACGTTATCCCGCAGGAGTACGCCATCGACTACCAGGAGGGGATTAAAAACCCCGTAGGACTGTCTGGCGTACGCATGCAGGCGAAAGTGCATTTGATTACCTGCCATAACGATATGGCAAAAAATATTGTCAAAGCGGTGGAACGTTGCGGTCTGAAAGTCGACCAGCTTATTTTCGCCGGTTTAGCCGCCAGCTATTCCGTATTAACGGAAGACGAACGTGAACTGGGTGTCTGCGTGGTGGATATCGGCGGTGGTACAATGGATATTGCGGTCTATACCGGCGGCGCGCTGCGTCATACCAAAGTGATCCCGTACGCGGGCAACGTGGTGACCAGCGATATTGCCTACGCTTTCGGTACGCCGCCGAGCGACGCAGAAGCCATTAAAGTGCGTCACGGCTGTGCGCTGGGTTCCATCGTTGGTAAAGACGAGAACGTGGAAGTCCCCAGCGTGGGCGGGCGTCCGCCTCGTAGTCTGCAGCGTCAGACGCTGGCCGAGGTGATTGAGCCACGTTATACCGAATTGCTCAACCTGGTGAATGAAGAGATCCTGCAGCTGCAGGAACAGCTCCGTCAACAAGGTGTGAAGCACCACCTGGCGGCTGGCATTGTATTAACCGGCGGTGCGGCGCAAATTGAAGGACTTGCCGCCTGTGCGCAGCGCGTATTCCATACGCAGGTGAGAATTGGCGCGCCGCTGAATATTACCGGATTAACGGATTATGCCCAGGAGCCGTATTACTCGACGGCGGTTGGGCTGCTGCACTACGGGAAGGAATCTCATCTCAGTGGTGAAGCAGAGGTGGAAAAACGCGTAACGGTCGGGTCGTGGATCAAACGACTCAACAGTTGGTTGCGAAAAGAGTTTTAATTTTTTAAGAGAACGCAGAAAATTAGCGTTCTCAGGCGACAGGCACAACGGAGAGAGAAATTATGTTTGAACCTATGGAACTGACCAACGACGCGGTGATTAAAGTCATCGGCGTCGGCGGCGGCGGCGGTAACGCCGTTGAGCACATGGTGCGCGAGCGCATTGAGGGTGTTGAATTTTTCGCGGTGAACACCGACGCGCAGGCTCTGCGCAAAACGGCTGTTGGCCAGACTATCCAGATCGGTAGCGGTATTACCAAAGGTCTGGGCGCAGGCGCAAACCCGGAAGTCGGCCGTAACGCGGCGGATGAAGACCGTGAAGCGCTGCGTGCCGCCCTTGACGGCGCCGACATGGTATTTATCGCAGCCGGCATGGGCGGCGGTACCGGAACCGGTGCTGCGCCAGTGGTGGCTGAAGTTGCAAAAGATTTAGGTATCCTGACCGTTGCCGTGGTGACTAAGCCGTTCAATTTTGAAGGCAAGAAGCGCATGGCGTTCGCTGAGCAGGGCATCACCGAGCTGTCCAAGCATGTGGATTCGCTGATCACCATCCCGAACGACAAGCTGCTGAAGGTTCTCGGCCGCGGCATTTCTCTGCTCGACGCTTTCGGTGCGGCCAACGACGTGCTGAAAGGCGCGGTGCAGGGTATCGCTGAGCTGATCACCCGCCCAGGCCTGATGAACGTCGACTTTGCGGACGTGCGTACCGTGATGTCTGAAATGGGCTACGCCATGATGGGCTCCGGCGTGGCGAGCGGTGAAGACCGTGCGGAAGAAGCGGCTGAAATGGCGATCTCTTCTCCGCTGCTGGAAGATATCGATCTGTCCGGCGCGCGTGGCGTTCTGGTCAACATCACTGCGGGCTTCGACCTGCGTCTGGATGAGTTCGAGACCGTAGGTAACACTATCCGCGCATTTGCTTCGGATAACGCCACCGTGGTTATCGGTACCTCTCTGGACCCGGATATGAACGACGAGCTGCGCGTCACCGTCGTTGCTACCGGTATCGGTATGGACAAACGTCCGGAAATCACCCTGGTCACCAACAAACAGGTGCAGCAGCCGGTGATGGATCGTTACCAGCAGCACGGTATGTCTCCACTGACGCAAGAGCAGAAACCGGCCGCAAAAGTGGTCAACGACAATACGCCGCAGGCCGCGAAAGAGCCAGATTATCTGGATATTCCAGCCTTCCTGCGTAAGCAAGCCGATTAAGAATTGGCTGGAAGTTGGGCATCTGCGCTCTTTGTGCTAAACTGGCCTGCCGAATGTATAGTACACTTCGGTTGGATAGGTAACTTGGCGAGATTATACGATGATCAAACAAAGGACTCTTAAACGTATCGTTCAGGCGACTGGCGTCGGTTTGCATACCGGCAAGAAAGTCACCCTGACGTTACGCCCTGCGCCGGCAAATACCGGGGTCATCTATCGTCGCACCGACTTGAATCCACCGGTTGATTTTCCGGCTGATGCCAAATCTGTGCGTGATACCATGCTCTGTACTTGCCTGGTCAATGAGCATGACGTGCGGATATCGACGGTTGAGCACCTCAATGCCGCGCTGGCTGGCTTGGGTATCGACAACATTATTATTGAAGTCGATGCGCCGGAAGTCCCAATTATGGACGGTAGTGCGGCTCCGTTCGTTTATCTGTTGCTGGATGCCGGCATCGATGAACTGAACTGCGCTAAGAAATTTGTGCGTATCAAAGAGACAGTTCGCGTTGAAGATGGCGATAAATGGGCCGAATTCAAACCGTATAATGGTTTTTCACTGGACTTCACCATTGATTTTAACCATCCGGCGATTGACTCCAGCAGCCAGCGCTACGCAATGAACTTCTCGGCTGATGCGTTTATGCGCCAGATTAGCCGCGCGCGTACCTTCGGTTTTATGCGTGATATCGAATATCTGCAGTCCCGCGGCCTGTGCCTGGGCGGCAGCTTCGATTGTGCCATCGTTGTTGACGATTATCGCGTACTGAACGAAGACGGTTTGCGCTTTGAAGATGAGTTTGTCCGTCACAAAATGCTGGATGCCATTGGCGACCTCTTTATGTGTGGTCACAACATTATCGGCGCATTTACGGCGTACAAATCCGGTCACGCGTTGAATAACAAACTGCTGCAGGCTGTTCTGGCAAAACAGGAAGCCTGGGAGTATGTGACCTTCGAGGACGACGCAGAAATGCCGCTGGCGTTCCGCGCCCCGACGCTGGTTCTGGCATAAGTCAGACCCGGCAGTAAATTCGACTGGTAACCTGGTACTCTCTCCGGCCAGGGAGCCAGTCGTTTTCTTTTTTATATTCCCGCTGCGTCCTGCTTTGATTTTTAACTGCATTTTTTGCGCGTTCGTTCCTTTTTTAAACGTTTTTCCCCCGCCTGAGACCTCATTCCTGCTGCCGTGACGGCGTATTAATGTTAGTATTTGGACGCAAAATATTTCTTAGGGTTGCTACCAACAAAAGGTAACGTAAGTGAGTGGATTGCTGACGCGCTGGCGACAGTTTGGCAGACGGTATTTCTGGCCGCATCTCCTGTTGGGGATGGTCGCGGCTAGCCTCGGCCTGCCTGCGCTTAGCAATGGTCATGAGCATGAGACCGCGTCGTCCGCTAAAACGACGTCCAGCAACCATAATCCTGCTAAAGTTAATTTTTCTCAGCTAGCGCTGCTGGAATCTTCCAGTCGTCGGCCCAATTTCACGGTTGATTACTGGCATCAGCACGCCATTCGTACGGTCATTCGCCACCTCTCTTTTGCGATGGCCCCGCAGGCGCTGCCGGTAGCGGAAGAGTCTTCACCGCTTCAGGCGCAGCATCTGGCCCTTCTCGACACGCTTAGCGCGCTGTTGACGCAGGAGAGTAAACCTCCGGCCATTGTTCATCTGGCGGCATATAACCCCTCTATTTCCCACTGTGCGTTTCGCGTCTGTACCTGGATTAGCCAGGTGGCCGGCATACGCGCAGGGCCTCAACGTCTCAGCTAAACCAAAAACGGACCATTCTATTTTTTTGTGACTCCGCACCGCGGGGCGTTTGAGATTTTATTATGCTAATCAAATTATTAACTAAAGTATTCGGTAGTCGTAACGACCGTACGCTGCGTCGTATGCGCAAAGCCGTCAACGTGATCAACGCCATGGAACCGTCCATGGAAAAACTGTCCGACGACGAACTGAAAGGGAAAACCGCTGAGTTCCGCGCTCGCCTGGAAAAAGGCGAAGCCCTGGAGAGCCTGATCCCGGAAGCCTTTGCCGTCGTGCGTGAAGCCAGTAAACGCGTCTTCGGCATGCGTCACTTTGACGTTCAGCTGCTGGGCGGCATGGTTCTCAACGACCGCTGTATTGCAGAAATGCGTACCGGTGAAGGTAAAACGCTGACCGCAACTCTGCCTGCCTATCTGAATGCGCTGACCGGTAAAGGCGTTCACGTGGTGACCGTCAACGACTATCTGGCGCAGCGTGATGCCGAGAACAACCGCCCGCTGTTTGAATTCCTGGGGATGACCGTTGGCATTAACATGTCCGGCCTGCCTGCGCCGGCCAAGCGTGAAGCCTACGCAGCCGATATTACTTACGGTACCAACAACGAATACGGCTTTGACTATCTGCGCGACAATATGGCCTTCAGTCCTGAAGAGCGCGTACAGCGCAAACTGCACTATGCGCTGGTGGATGAAGTCGACTCCATTCTGATCGATGAAGCGCGTACCCCGCTTATTATTTCCGGCCCGGCTGAAGACAGCTCGGAAATGTATAAGAAGGTGAACAAGATCATTCCGCACCTGGTGCGTCAGGATAAAGAAGACTCCGAAACCTTTACCGGCGAAGGGCACTTCTCCGTCGATGAGAAAGCGCGTCAGGTAAACCTGACCGAACGCGGCCTGGTGTTGATTGAAGAGCTGCTGGTGAATGAAGGTATTATGGAAGAAGGCGAGTCGCTGTACTCACCGACCAATATCATGCTGATGCACCACGTGACCGCCGCGCTGCGCGCGCATGTGCTGTTCACCCGCGATGTTGATTACATCGTGAAAGATGGCGAAGTGATCATCGTCGACGAACACACCGGCCGTACGATGCAGGGGCGCCGCTGGTCCGATGGCCTGCACCAGGCCGTTGAAGCGAAAGAAGGCGTTGATATTCAGAACGAGAACCAGACGCTGGCTTCAATTACCTTCCAGAACTATTTCCGCCTGTACGAGAAGCTGGCAGGGATGACCGGTACCGCCGATACCGAAGCGTTTGAATTTAGCTCAATCTATAAGCTGGATACCGTTGTGGTTCCGACCAACCGTCCGATGATTCGTAAAGACATGGCGGACCTGGTCTATATGACCGAAGCGGAAAAAATTCAGGCCATTATCGAAGATATTAAGCAGCGTACCGCCGCGGGTCAGCCGGTGCTGGTAGGTACCATTTCTATCGAAAAATCAGAAGTGGTCTCTAATGAATTAACGAAGGCGGGCATCAAGCACAACGTGCTGAACGCGAAATTCCACGCCAGCGAAGCGGAGATCGTTGCGCAGGCGGGCTATCCGTCTGCGGTAACCATTGCGACCAACATGGCCGGCCGTGGTACCGACATTATGCTTGGCGGTAGCTGGCAGGCCGAGGTCGCCCAGCTGGAAGACCCGACTCCAGAACAGATTGCGCAGATCAAAGCCGACTGGCAGGTTCGTCACGATGCGGTACTGGCTGCGGGCGGTTTGCATATCATCGGCACCGAACGCCATGAATCCCGCCGTATTGATAACCAGCTCCGCGGTCGTTCAGGCCGTCAGGGGGACGCCGGTTCTTCCCGTTTCTATCTGTCGATGGAAGATGCCCTGATGCGTATCTTCGCGTCTGACCGCGTGTCCGGCATGATGCGTAAACTGGGTATGAAGCCGGGTGAGGCTATCGAGCATCCGTGGGTGACCAAAGCGATTGCCAACGCGCAGCGTAAAGTCGAGAGCCGCAACTTCGATATTCGTAAGCAGCTGCTGGAATATGACGATGTGGCTAACGATCAGCGTCGCGCTATTTACACCCAGCGTAATGAGCTGCTCGACGTGACCGACGTGAGCGAGACGATTAACAGCATTCGTGAAGACGTATTTAAAGCGACCATCGATGCCCATATTCCTCCGCAGTCTCTGGAAGAGATGTGGGATATTGAAGGCCTGCAGGAGCGTCTGAAAAATGACTTCGACCTCGAGCTGCCGCTCAAAGAGTGGCTGGATAAAGAGCCGGAGCTTCATGAAGAAACGCTGCGTGAGCGCATTCTGCAGAGCGCCATTGAAACCTATCAGCGTAAGGAAGAAGTGGTTGGCGCTGAGATGATGCGTCACTTTGAAAAAGGCGTCATGCTGCAAACGCTGGACTCCCTGTGGAAAGAGCACCTGGCGGCGATGGACTACCTGCGTCAGGGGATCCACCTGCGCGGCTATGCGCAGAAAGATCCGAAGCAGGAATATAAGCGTGAATCTTTCTCCATGTTCGCTTCAATGCTGGAATCCCTGAAATATGAAGTGATCAGTACCCTGAGCAAAGTTCAGGTGCGGATGCCGGAAGAGGTTGAGGCGATGGAGCAGCAGCGTCGTGAAGAAGCTGAGCGTCTGGCGCAGATGCAGCAGCTGAGCCATCAGGACGATGATAGCGCAGCCGCGGCCGCGCTGGCTGAACAAACCGGCGAGCGTAAAGTGGGTCGTAACGATCCTTGCCCGTGCGGTTCTGGCAAAAAATACAAGCAGTGCCACGGTCGCCTGAGCTAAGCTTTTACAATATTGAATACCAGGGCGCAGATATCTGCGCCTTTTTTATGGAATGAAGACAATGAAAACGCTGCAAATTTCAGTGGGTATTATCCGTAATTCGCAAGGGGAGATTTTTATCACTCAGCGGGCCGCCGATGCGCATATGGCGAACAAGCTTGAATTCCCGGGCGGTAAAATTGAAGAGGGCGAGTCGTCCGAACAGGCCTTAGTACGCGAGCTGCAGGAAGAGGTCGGCATTACAGCCAAAGCTTACAGCCTGTTTGATAAGCTGGAGTACCAGTTTCCCGATCGCCATATCACGCTGTGGTTCTGGCTGGTGAACAGCTGGGAAGGCGAGCCGTGGGGGAAAGAAGGGCAGCCGGGCCGCTGGATTGCGCAGAGCGCGCTCTTTGCTGAGGATTTTCCGCCGGCAAACGAACCCGTCATTACGAAGTTAATTCAAGGTTCTCAGATCGGGTAGGGTGCGCCTGCATCCGGCAAATCAGGGCGGGCCTGCGCATGCCCGCCCGAAATCCGTTACTCTTTTTCTTCGCTCCAGCCGTCGCTATCTGACAGATCGCTGCTGCTTGGGATACGTTTCTCTTCCGCTGCCCATTCGCCTAAATCGATAAGCTGACAGCGTTTGGAGCAGAACGGGCGATGCGGGCTCTGCTCATTCCAGACTACAATTTTGCCGCAGGTTGGGCAGTTGACGGTTATCTCTTCTGACATATTGACTCCTTAACAGCAGGCCAGTTCAAAATCAAAACGCTCCGGCACGATGCCGTGCTCGCTGTCCAGCGGCATAAAGCGGATGGCAAAGCGGCTCTTGTGGCCTGATATTTGGGGGTAGAGCTGGCTGGCAAGATCCAACCGCAGACGCAGCAGATCGGCATCTTCGCCGTTGTCCTGATAAAAACCGTTCAGGCTGGTCTGCTTACGGAAGGGGGCCGAGTTACGGATGAGATCGAGAATGAGCATCAGCGATTGCGTCAGCGGTTCCAGGCTGGCCAGCCACTTACCGACCTGCTCATCGCGATATTCCTGCGGCATATGCAGCCAGATGTGCAGCGTCGGAAGATCGAAGCTACAGCAGCCGCCCGGGATACTCAGGCGTTGGCGTACCAGGGCGATCAGGCGATCCTCTCGCAGGTACTGGCCGATACGCGGCGCCGACATTAACGTACTGCCTGATTGCTTCAGCTGCTGACGCAGTTCGTTGATACGATCCTGATCGACCCCAGGGACTTCCGCCCAGGATTGCAGCTTCCTCTGCTGGCGATCCAGCTCTTTCATCAGATCGGTACGTACTTCACCGCGTTCAAAAACATCTAAAAGATCGCCGATATTGCGGAAAAAATGCAGCGCATCCGCATGGCTGGTAATGGCGGGATGTACGGTCAGCTGCTGGAGCAAAAACTCAATACGCAGCCAGGTGCGCATTTTTTCATTAAGCGGATGTTCAAATAGAACAGGGGTAGACATTACGGTTTTTCCTGTGAGGCGGCCTGCGCTGCCAGCTGTTGATACTTTGCATGCAGGCGGGCGACAGCTGATGCGATGGCATTAGGTGAACCCATATTTTCAATAACATCATCCGCAATGGCAAGGCGCTGTTCGCGCGTTGCCTGAGCGGCAAGAATATGTTCCGCATGTTGCCGACTGACCCGATCGCGAAGCATCGTGCGCGCTATTTGCGTCTCTTTCGGCACATCGACAACAAGAACCCGATCGGCTTTGGCGGACAAACGGTTTTCGACCAGTAAAGGTACAACCCAGAGAATATAAGACGAGGTGGCAAGCTGCATCTGGCGACGCGTTTCCTGCTGAATTTGCGGGTGCAGCAGCGCGTTTAGCCAGTTCTTATCCTCTGCATGAGCGAAAATATGTTCACGCAGAGCGCGACGGTTAAGGGTGCCATCTTTATTCAGGATCTGCGGACCGAAGCGTTGAGCAATCGCGTTTAGCCCCGGGGTACCGGGCTCGACCACCTGGCGCGCGATAATGTCAGCATCAATAACGTTAACCCCGAGGTGTGAGAATGCGTCGGCTACGGTACTTTTACCGCTACCGATACCGCCTGTTAACGCTACCGTGTATGTCATACACCTCAATCCTGAAACTGACTACATGCACATTTTTCAATAACAGAGCCGTGATTTACGACGCGACGACGCCACTGCGACAGTGGTTTTATCGACGTGATATCAACCAATAAATGGCTGTCACCACGTACCCTGGTTTTTTTTGCGCATGTAAATCAAATGGTTAAAAATGATACGCCTGCGATGGGATATCGCAAATTCGCTTTTGGCTGTTCACCAGGTAAATTTATACGATTGTAGCGTAAAAAAAGTGAAAATCGCAGTCTTGCGCGGCCATGATTCGTGCGTATGATAACGTCACTGGAGTTGTGCTCTCACAATAATGCAATTAACCCCAGGAATTCGCACATGCGTATTGAAGAAGATTTGAAGCTTGGTTTTAAAGACGTTCTTATCCGCCCGAAACGTTCTACCCTCAAAAGCCGTTCTGACGTACAGCTGGAACGTGAATTCACTTTCAAACATTCTGGCCAGACCTGGTCTGGTGTGCCGATCATTGCTGCTAACATGGACACCGTTGGCACGTTTGCCATGGCTAAAGCCCTGGCTTCATTTGGCGTTTTGACCGCCGTACATAAGCATTACAGCGTTGAACAGTGGCAGGCGTTTGTTCAGAGCGTATCGGCAGATGTCGTGCAGCACGTCATGGTCTCTACCGGCACCTCCGATGCGGATTTTGAAAAAACAAAACAGATTCTGATCCAAAATCCGCAGCTTAGCTTTGTGTGCATTGACGTGGCGAATGGCTATTCAGAGCACTTCGTGCAGTTTGTCGCGAAAGCCCGCGAAGCCTGGCCGCAGAAAACCATTATTGCGGGCAACGTTGTGACCGGCGAAATGTGCGAAGAGCTGATTCTTTCGGGGGCTGATATCGTTAAGGTGGGTATCGGTCCGGGCTCCGTATGTACAACCCGCGTGAAAACCGGCGTCGGCTATCCGCAGCTTTCCGCAGTGATTGAGTGTGCCGATGCGGCGCACGGCCTGGGCGGGCAGATTATCAGTGACGGCGGATGTACTATGCCGGGCGATGTGGCTAAAGCCTTCGGCGGCGGCGCGGATTTCGTGATGCTTGGCGGTATGCTGGCCGGTCACGAAGAGAGCGGCGGTACAGTGGTTGAAGAAAACGGCGAAAAATTCATGCTGTTCTACGGCATGAGCTCGGAGTCGGCGATGACCCGTCACGTTGGCGGCGTAGCCCAGTACCGTGCGGCTGAAGGCAAAACTGTTAAGCTGCCTCTGCGCGGCCCGGTTGAAAACACCGCGCGCGATATTCTTGGCGGTCTGCGTTCCGCATGCACCTACGTAGGTGCTTCGCGGCTGAAAGAACTGACTAAACGCACGACTTTTATTCGCGTACAGGAACAAGAGAACCGCGTGTTCAACAGCCTGTAATGCCGTTCGCTGGCGCGTTTGCGCCAGCGTTATCCCCCCATTCCGCTAATGGCGTCGCCCAGATGAAAAATGGGTAAATACATCGCCACCACCAGCACGCCGACAATCGTTCCGGTCACTACCAACATCATCGGTTCCAGCAAGGTCGCCAGATTATCTGCCTGCTGATGCGTCTGCTCACTATGGTGACGAGCCAGATTGTCCAGCATGGTATCCAGTGAACCCGAGGCTTCACCGGTACGGATCAGTTGTAGGCAAAGCGGCGTAAAGCCTCCGCCGTTGGCGAGCGCCTGCCAGATGGGATCGCCGTGGGTAATTTGCCGGCAAACCTGCTGGAGCCTCTGCCGCCATAGCGGGCAGCTCAGGGTTTCCTCCACGCTTTGCAGGCCTTGCAGAAAGCTGATTCCGGCGCTTTGCGTCAATGCGAGTACGGTAAAAATCTGGCTAAGCCGCTGGCCGCATAGCAGTTTGCCAAACACCGGCAGCGTATGGAGCAGCTTCTGACGGTACAGCAGCCAGCCTGGCCGCTGGCAAATAAGCCGGTTGAGTATTGCAGGTAAAATACCCAGAGCAGCGAGCAGTGGCCAACAGCGAGTTAACCCTTCGCCAATGCTTATTACCGCGCGGGTCAGCCACGGCAGCGGGGTGTTGAAGGTTTGATATATAGCGGCGAACTCCGGTAAGACAAAGCACAGCATTCCCATAACCACCAGCAGCGCCAGGGATAAGATAATCAACGGGTAGCGCAGCGCTTTTTTCACTTTTTCGGTGAGGAGCAGCTGCTCTCGCTGCTGCCTGGCCAACTGAGCGCAGCAAAGTTCCAGTTTACCGGTAAGTTCACCGGTGCGAATCATGGCCAGATAGAGCGGAGGGAACGCCTCAGGCCATTTTTCCAGGGAGCCTGAAAGCGAAATGCCCTGCGCCAGATCCTCCGCCAGGGTTTGCAGCAACGCCTGCCATTGCGCATTGGGCTGCTGCTGCGCCAGCAGTTCCAGCCCCTCGGCCAGGGGGAGACCGGCCTGAAGAAGCGCGGCCAGCTGGCGGATGATTTCGCCACTGTAGCGCGGATGCCAGAGGGCGCTTTGCACGCTACAGCGGCGCAGCGTCAGCGGGATAATTCGCTGCCGCTGCAGAGCCTGCAATGCCTCAGGGCGATTATCCTGCCAGAGCGTTCCCTGGCAGGGAATGCCCTGGAGAGAGAGACCGCGCCAGCGCCACAGTCGTTTAGTCGCCATGCGGTATCCCCAACACGCGAACGACCTCTTCCAGACTTGTCATCCCACGTTCGACGGCCAGACAGCCGCTCTCAAACAGCGTCATCATGCCGGATTCGCGCGCCAGGGACTCGATCTCTCCGGCGCTAAGACCCTGAGTAATCGCCTGCCGTAACGCGGTGGTGACGGGGAGCAGCTCAAATAGCGCCAGGCGACCGTAGTAGCCGTGATAGCAGTGCTGACAGCCCGGAGCCTGCCAGCGAGGAAGCGCCCGCGGCCACAGGCTGTGTGGAACATCGGCCGAACTGCCGGTTTCCCGGCGGCAGTGCGGGCACAGTTTGCGTACCAGGCGTTGAGCAACCACCAGAGAAAGCGCGGATGAGATCATCCAGCGCGCAACGCCCATCTGCTGCAGGCGAACCAGCGTTTCACTGGTTGAATTGGTGTGCAGCGTTGAGAGAACCAGGTGCCCGGTTTGCGCTGCTTTTATCGCAATTTCAGCGGTTTCTGCATCGCGTATCTCTCCGACCATCACGATATCGGGATCCTGGCGTAGCAGGGCGCGCAGTACGCTGTGAAAGGTTAAGCCCGCCCGCGGATTAATCTGCGTCTGATTCATCCCCACGATGGGGATCTCCAGCGGATCTTCAACGCTGCATATATTGACCTCGTCGCGATTCCGCGCCTGCAGCGCGCTGTACAAAGTGACGGTTTTCCCACTTCCCGTCGGGCCGGTGACCAGCATCAGCCCCTGAGGTTGGTTAAGCGCCGAGCGAAAGGCGGCAAGCTGCTGAGACGATAGCCCCAGCGCTTCGAGGTCCAGCGCTTGTTCGACCTGGTGTAATAAGCGAAGGACGATTTTTTCCCCGCCGCGGCAGGGAAGCGTGGCGATCCGAAACGAGATCGGGCGGTCTGCGAGCGTGAGGGTAAACTGACCGTCCTGCGGTACCCGGTGTTCAGCGATATCCAGATTGCTGAGCACTTTAAGTCGGGCGGTGATGGGGGCGGCCAGTTCCGGCGCAAGCGGCGCAAGAGAATGGAGTACGCCATCTACCCGCAGGCGAATTCTCAGGCGATCGTCACCGGGTTCAATATGAATATCCGATGCGCGCTGGCGCAGGGCCTGTTCCAGAAGGCTATTTACCTGTTCAACGATGCTGGCCGAGGCTTCAACAGGCGGGGTGAGGGTTGATATTCCCGGCATCTGCAGCCGCTTATCCATCTGGTCCTGGCTCCAGCACTCGATATCAATCCTTTTCTGCGTCGCGAAACGTAACGCTTCCAGCAGCTCCGGGGCGGGGGCGTCAACCACGGCGATAGCGATGGTGTGTTCATTACTATCGAGCAGTAAGGCCTGATAGCGCTGGCAAAGAGGTATCAATTGTTCAGTTTTCATTGCCGCGCCCTCAGTTAAAACGGAACACGTCTTCACAGGCCTGCTTGAGTGCGCTATCGCCGGTAATGTTGCACACTCGCTGCCAGCCGGTGATGCCGTTAGCGTTATCCCAGGTCGGCGTCAGCGTGACGCTTAAGCCATTAAGGCTTTCCTGCCCGGTGAGCGTGACAACGCCTGTGGCGACGGTCATAGCCGAAACGTAGCGGGTTGTGGCGGGCGAGGGAATACCGTTGCTGCCGCCATCGCAGGTGGTTAATCCGCCGTGCTCCAGCGCGCACAGCTCAATGGCGGTGCGGAACGGGACGAAGGTTTGCAGCATATCGGTAAGCGCCGCTTTTCGCAGATAGTTCTGATAAGCCGGAATGCCGATTGCGCTGAGAATGGCGATGATCCCAATGACCACCATAAGTTCGATGAGGGTAAAGCCGCGTTGTTTGTCCATAAGTTGCTCCTTGTTATCTTCGGGAGCACTTTGCCGGGGTTTGTTTAGCGATACGAGCGGCAGATCGCGCCTGGAGAAGCACGCTTCCAGGCTTTTTTTGCGGGTTGCATTGAGGGATTATTGGCGTGCGAGCCGGCTCGCAAAAGTGCGCCCCGGCATCAACGACGAACCGGGGCAGGGGGATTAGCGGAAGCGCATAGAGAGATCGAGAGCGCGGACGTGCTTGGTCAACGCGCCAACGGAGATGTAATCGACGCCGGTTTCAGCAAATTCACGAATAGTCTCGAATGTGACGTTGCCGGAGACTTCCAGCGCCGCCTGGCCGTTGGTGTGTTTGACCGCTTCGCGCATCAGGTCGGTAGTGAAGTTGTCGAGCATAATGATGTCAGCGCCGGCTTTCAGCGCTTCATCCAGCTCTTCAAGGGTTTCGACTTCCACCTCAACCGGCACATCCGGGTGCAGCCAGAACGCTTTTTCAACCGCCTGCCGTACCGAGCCGGAAGCGATAATATGGTTCTCTTTAATCAGAAAGGCATCGGAGAGACCCAGGCGATGATTGGCCCCGCCGCCGCACAGGACCGCATATTTCAGCGCCGTGCGCAGGCCCGGCAGCGTTTTGCGCGTATCGAGCAGTTGAGTTTTGGTGCCTGCCAGCAGGTCGACATAGCGGCGGACTTCGCTGGCCACCCCGGAGAGCGTCTGCACGAAATTGAGTGCGGTACGTTCTCCGGTGAGCAGGATCCGCGAAGGGCCTTCCAGCTCGAATAGCGGCTGATTGGCTTTTACCGCGTCGCCATCGGCAACGTGCCAGGTGAAGTTAACGTCGTCGCCCGCAAGCTGAATAAAGACTTCTTCTACCCAACGTTTACCGCAAAACACGCCGTCTTCACGGGTGATGACGACGGCATGCGAGCGCGCATCCTGCGGCAATAATTGCGCGCTAATATCGTTGTTCGCATCCACTTCACCGCCTAAATCTTCCCGCAGGGATTGAGAGACGGCATCGGTAATATCAAGATTAATACGCTCCAGCAGCGCGTCACGGCGGCGGTCGGGATTGTAGCGACGAGGCGTCATGATAAAGCTCCAGATAGATAAGATTCAGAAGTGGGAAACATGCTAACCTGAACGACGTTTCTGTACCACATCCGCGTCCTTTCGTCGGCGGCGCCAGCGTGAAGTTTTGGCGTTAGCCAACCGAGCAAGCGTGGGTATGATGCCGGGGATTGTTTGGTCACGGTGCCGCGAATGCATAAGCTAGTAAAAGGAGACTCAACATGCAGTTGAACGGGGGATGGCTGGAAGAGGCGCGTCGGGTTCCTTCGCCGCACCACGATAGCCGCCCGGATAATGAAACCCCCTCTTTGCTGGTGGTGCATAATATAAGCCTGCCGCCCGGCGAATTTGGCGGCCCATGGATTGATGCCCTGTTCACCGGTACGCTCGATCCCCATGCCCATCCTTTCTTTGCTGAAATCGCGCATCTTCGCGTTTCGGCGCACTGTCTGATTCGCCGCGACGGTGAAATCGTGCAGTATGTGCCTTTCGACCAGCGCGCCTGGCACGCGGGGGTTTCCAGCTATCACGGGCGCGAGCGCTGTAATGATTTTTCGATAGGCATTGAGCTGGAAGGGACCGACGAGCTGGCTTATACCGACGCGCAGTATCAGCAGCTGGTTGCCGTTACCCGTCAGCTTATCTCGCGCTATCCGGCGATAGCTGACAATATCACCGGCCATAGCGATATTGCGCCAGTGCGTAAAACGGATCCCGGCCCGGCTTTTGACTGGGTCAAATTTCGCGGTCTGTTAACCCCGTCGTCAGAATAAGGAGATGCCATGACGTTGTTCACTACGCTGTTAGTCCTCATTGCCGAGCGTTTGTTTAAGCTGGGCGAGCACTGGCAGCTCGATCACCGGCTGGAAGTGCTGTTTCGCCGGGTAAAGCATTATTCCCTGCTCACCACCCTACTGATGACGGTCGCGGCGGCGGCGGTCGTGTTTATTATTCAGCGTCTGCTGCAGGGGCAGCTGTTTAACATTCCTCTGCTGGTGTTCTGGATCCTGCTGGGCCTGCTGTGCATCGGCGCGGGCAAAGTCCGTCTGCACTATCACGCCTACCTGAAGGCGGCGGCGCGCGATGATAGCCGCGCCTGCGACGCCATGGCCAGCGAGCTCACCCTAATCCACGGCGTGCCGCCCGGCTGCGACCAGCGTGAATATCTGAGCGAGCTGCAAAACGCGCTGCTGTGGATTAACTACCGCTACTATCTCGCTCCGCTGTTCTGGTTCGTTGTCGGCGGGCCGTGGGGACCGTTAACCCTGATTGCCTACTGTACGCTGCGGGCCTGGCAGACCTGGCTGGCGCGTTATCAGACGCCGCGTCATCGCTTACAGTCGGGTATTGACGGCATTCTGCACGTTATCGACTGGGTTCCGGTACGTCTGGTCGGCGTGGTGTACGCGCTGGTTGGGCACGGGGAAAAGGCTTTGCCTGCGTGGTTTGCCTCGCTGGGCGACCGCCACTCTTCGCAGTATCAGGTGCTGACGCGCCTGGCGCAGTATTCGCTGGCGCGCGAGCCGCACGTGGATAAAGTGGCGACGCCGAAGGCGGCGGTCTCCATGGCGAAAAAAACATCGCTGGTGGTGGTGGTGATTATGGCGCTGCTGACGATTTACGGTACGCTGATTTAAGCACCTGCCCGCTGGCGGGCAGGTTTCGCTTTTAATCCGTATCTGCTGCCGGGATGCCAAAATCAGGCATCCCGTTTTCGTCCCAGCGGACAAGCTTCAGGCGGGTATGGCGATTCGGATCGTACAGCGGGTCGCCTTCGATTTCGGTGTAGTTGCGCGCGTGGTACACCAGCACATCTTCTCCCTCCGGCGTCTGCGTAAAGCTATTGTGTCCGGGCCCATACTGACGATTCTCATAGCTGGTACGAAACACCGGCTGCGGCGCTTTATGCCAGTTTTCCGGCCGCAGCGGGTCGGCGTTAACGTCTATCCACAATAATCCCATGCAGTAGTTTTCGTCGGTGGCGCTGGCGGAGTAGCTGACGAACAGCTTGTCGCCGTGGAACAGGACCGCCGGGCCTTCGTTCACCAGAAAACCCCGGCACTCCCAGTCAAACTCGGGTTGACTCAGCATGACCGGCTGACCTTTTAGCGTCCACGGATTTGCCAGTTCAGCCAGATAGAGGTTGGTATTACCCTTAATTTCCGGATCTTTTTGCGCCCACAGGTACCACCGTTTACCCTGATGGTGGAAGGTGGTGGCATCCAGCGCAAAGGTATCAAGCGGCGTTTTAATCTGGCCTTTTTCCTGCCATTTCCCGGTTAACGGGTCGCTCTCCGCGCATTCGAGGGCGAACATGCGGTGCTGGAACATGCCCAGCGCATCCAGATCGTGGGTGTGGCTGGCGGCAAAGTAGATATACCATGTGCCGTCAATCTCATGCAGCTCCGGGGCCCATATGAGCTGGCTCATCGGGCCGCTGTCCGGTTTACGCCAGACGACCACCGGCTGCGCGTCGCGTAAACCTTCAAGGGTTGCTGAGCGGCGGATTTCCAGACGGTCATACTCCGGCACCGAGGCAATAAAGTAGTAGCTATCCTGATGGCGCAGAATATACGGGTCCGCGCGTTGTTCAATAAATGGATTCGGCCAGTTTTTCATTACGCTTTCCTTACCTGTTCGCCGGTTTTCAGTACCTGATAGTCGTTGAGCTCGCTGTAGTTGACCCGGCGTTTCTCGAGGTCGGACTGAATTAGCCGCATAAATTCGCGGTTTACCTTCAGCATACGCACCACCCCCGCGGTAATCAGATAGCCGATGCCGGGGATAACGCTGAATAACAATACGATACCGTTAATCGCGGAGGCGCTTTGCTGCTTCGCACCGGCATCGTAGCCGTACCAGGAGAGCAGGAAGCCAACCATCGCGCCGGCGATGGCCAGACCGACCTTCAGGAAGAACAGGTTGCCGGAGAAGCTGATGCCGGTGATGCGTTTGCCGGTCTTCCATTCGCCGTAGTCATCCACGTCGGCCATTAGCGACCAGTGCAGCGGCGAGGGGATCTGATGCAGAATGTTCAGCAGGAAGTAGAGCACCATAATCATCATGGTGGCGTGCGGGTCGAAGAAGTAGAAGGCGCAGGAGAAAATCGCCAGCACGATGTTGGTCCAGAAAAACACCTGCAGTTTGCACCAGCGGTCGGTCAGGAGTTTAGCCAGCATACTGCCGATCATCATTCCGACTACCCCGAGGCTGATAAATAGCGTGGCGAAGTGGGTGCTTTGCTGCATCACCCAGGTGACGTAGTACATGGTGGCGGCCATGCGAATAAAGCCTGGGCAAACGTTGCACAGCGTTAGCAGCAGGATGCGAACCCACTGGTCATTTTTCCAGACGTCTTTCAGATCTTTTTTCAGTTCGTCGTTGGTCTGGACGGCGGGTTTTACGCGCTCACGAACGGTGGCAAAGCAGAACAGGAACATGCACATACCGATAATCGCCAGCACGGTCATCGCCATCTGATAGCCTTTGGCTTTATCCTCACCGCCGAACCAGGCCGCCATCGGCAGCAGCGTCAGGGAGAGCAGGAGCGTGGCGATACCGACCATCACGAAGCGATAGGACTGGCAGGCCACGCGTTCCTTCGGGTCATTCGTAATCACGCTACCCAAGGAGCAGTAGGGGATGTTGATCGCGGTGTAGGTCAGCGAGAGCAGGAAGTAGGTGACGAAAGCATAGATAACCTTGCTATTGTACGACCACTCCGGGGTGGTAAACATCAGCACGCTGAACAGCGCGTACGGGAAGGCAATCCACAGCAGCCATGGGCGAAAGCGCCCGTATTTACTGCGGGTACGGTCGGCCATCGCCCCCATAATCGGATCGGTGACGGCATCAATAACGCGTACGGAAAGCAGCAAAACGCCCACCAGCGCCGGCGCGAGACCAAAAATATCCGTATAAAAATAGTTAACAAACAACATGATGGCGCCGAATATGATATTGCATCCGGCATCACCCATCCCGTAGCCTATTTTTTCTTTAACTGAAAGCTTATTGCCATTCATCGCAGCGATCTCCCCGTGGCGGTATGGAGAGAATTATTAGCCGGGTAATGGACTAATGCGTTGCAGGATAGGGTTAACGATATGGATAAATCGGTTATCAGGGGGAAAGTGTGAAGCAGATAACAATGCGCTGTGTCCGCCCAGCGGCGGGCGGACACAGCTTGTGGAGATACAGGATTATGCTTTAATGGCGCTGGCGGTTTTCTGTTTAAACAGGTAGCCGACGCCGAGAACGGCAATCCATACCGGGATAAGGTAGACGGAAATCGCCATGCCAGGGGTCATCAGCATGATCACCAGCACTCCCGCCATAAACAGCAGGCAGATCCAGTTGCCCAGCGGATAAAGCAGCGCCGGGAAGCGGGTGACCACGCCCTGCTGCTGCTTAGCGCGACGGAACTTCATGTGCGCCAGGCTAATCATCGCCCAGTTGATCACCAGGGCTGAAACCACCAGCGCCATCAGCAGACCAAACGCGGATTCCGGCGCGAAGTAGTTAATCAGTACGCACAGCGCGGTGACCACCGCGGAGACGAGGATGGTGTTAACCGGCACGCCGCGTTTATCGACGCTCATCAGCGCTTTTGGCGCGTTACCCTGCTGGGCCAGACCGAACAGCATCCGGCTGTTGCAGTATACGCAGCTGTTGTAAACGGAGAGCGCCGCGGTTAATACCACGATATTCAGCGCATTCGCGACGAAGGTATCGCCCAGCTCGTGGAAAATCAGGACGAACGGGCTGGTATCGGCGGTTACGCGGCTCCACGGCAGCAGCGAAAGCAGAACGGCCAGCGAGCCCACATAGAAAATCAGGATGCGGTAGATGACCTGGTTGGTGGCCTTCGGAATGCTCTGCTCCGGGTTATCCGCTTCGGCTGCGGTGATACCGACCAGCTCCAGCCCGCCGAAAGAGAACATAATAATCGCCATCATCATTACCAGCCCGGTGAAGCCGTGCGGCAGGAATCCGCCTTGCTCCCACAGGTTGCGTACGGTGGCCTGCGGGCCGCCGTTGCCGCTGAACAGCAGCCAGCCGCCGAACAGAATCATCGCCACGACGGCGACGACTTTGATGATCGCGAACCAGAACTCCATCTCGCCAAACACCTTGACGTTCGTCAGGTTGATGGCGTTGATAGCGATAAAGAAAACGGCCGCAGAAACCCAGGTAGGGATTTCCGGCCACCAGAACTGGACGTATTTCCCGACCGCGGTCAGCTCGGCCATTGCGACCAGCACGTAAAGCACCCAGTAGTTCCAGCCGGAAGCGAAGCCTGCAAAGCCGCCCCAGTATTTGTAGGCAAAATGACTAAATGAACCGGCTACCGGCTCTTCGACGACCATCTCGCCCAGCTGACGCATAATCAGGAAAGCAATAAAACCGGCAATTGCGTAGCCCAGAATAATACCGGGACCCGCGTTTTGGATGACGGATGCGCTACCCAGAAACAAACCGGTACCGATAGCGCCTCCCAGCGCAATAAGCTGAATATGGCGGTTTTTAAGGCCGCGCTTTAGCCGATCGCCATGCTGTTGACCTTCCATCATGAAACCTCGTGTGTGGTTATGGTTATTATGTTTGTCCGCGTCATCCATCAGGTGACTTCTTCGCTGTCCATCCCTGCCTGATAGCATAGTCAGCGAAATTTCACTGAGCCTGCGGCCCGTTTTGCCCCGAGTGATGTAGCGCACATATTGTTGTGTTTGTGTAATTATCAAATTCCGTAGATGTACTTATTTCTTTACGCAAGGCGGAGAGGGAATTCATGAAAAGGCCTTTCGTATCATGGAGAATAGTGATAAGCGCCGCTGAATGCACCTGCTTTATGAAGGGATGATGACGAAGCGAGCAAAAAGACGCCATTTGTAAATTCCACCCCCATGCGCCAGTGCCTACCCATTATTTGTCATCCATGCAAATTTATTGAATTTATATTCACTTAATAAGGCGTTGAATCGGTTCAGATAGCGTAATTTTTCGTTTCTATTACGTTAACGCTACCTCTTTGTGAGTAAACACAACATTTGTGCAAGGTTACATTTTTGAAATGTTATTTCTGTAAGGTTGTTAAAACGTGCCGGGTTTAATGATTTCAATCAAAACCTGTATGGACAGAAGGTGAATACTTTGTTACTTTAGCGATACGAACTATGAATTGGTAAGACCAATTGACTCCGGGCTAATGGCAGAGACAGGGAATATGGCCTACAGCAAGATCCGCCAACCAAAACTATCCGATGTGATAGAGCAGCAGCTGGAGTTTTTAATCCTTGAGGGGACGTTGCGCCCCGGTGAAAAACTCCCGCCAGAACGTGAACTGGCAAAACAGTTCGACGTTTCCCGTCCCTCGCTCCGTGAGGCTATTCAACGCCTCGAAGCTAAGGGCTTGTTGCTTCGTCGCCAGGGGGGCGGAACGTTTGTACAAAGCCGCCTGTGGCAGAGCTTCAGCGACCCGCTGGTAGAGCTACTGTCCGACCACCCTGAATCCCAATTTGATCTGCTGGAAACCCGTCACGCGCTTGAAGGCATCGCGGCTTATTACGCGGCGCTGCGCAGCAATGATGAAGACCGCGAACGCATTCGCGAGCTGCATCAGGCCATTGAGCGGGCTCAGCAGTCCGGCGATCTCGACGCCGAATCCGATGCCGTCGTCCAGTATCAAATCGCCGTCACCGAAGCGGCGCACAATGTGGTGCTGCTCCATCTACTACGCTGTATGGAGCCGATGCTGGCCCAGAACGTTCGCCAGAATTTTGAATTGTTGTACGCCCGTCGGGAGATGCTCCCGCAGGTCAGCAATCATCGTACTCGCATTTTTGAGGCGATAATCGCCGGGGAACCGGAGCAGGCGCGTGAAGCGTCGCATCGTCACCTGGCGTTCATTGAGGAAATTTTGCTGGATCGTAGCCGTGAGCAGAGCCGTCGTGAACGCTCACTGCGTCGTTTACAGCAACGAAAAGATGAGAACTCCGGTTCTTAAGCGCCATTTTTAGAGCGCGGCAACTAAACGCAGAACCTGTCTTATTGCACTTTTAGTTGTTCAAAATAATTTTGGGTGTATCGCGGCGGCAAGCGCGCGAATCCCCGGGAGCATAGTGAACTATGTGACTGGGGTGAGGAAGCGAAGCCAACAAAGAGACAGCCAGAAGTATGAAGAACAAAGAGCGCAATGGGACAGGTTCCAGATTAATCAACGATTAGATAGATAAGGAATACCCCCCATGTCAGAACGTTTACCAAATGACGTGGATCCGATCGAAACTCGCGACTGGCTACAGGCGATCGAATCGGTCATCCGTGAAGAAGGTGTTGAGCGCGCTCAGTATCTTATTGACCAACTCCTTTCTGAAGCCCGCAAAGGCGGGGTGAAAGTGGCTGCTGGCGCATCGACCGGCGGTTACGTGAACACTATTGCCGTTGAAGATGAGCCGGAATACCCGGGTAATCTGGATCTGGAACGTCGTATCCGTTCTGCGATCCGCTGGAACGCGATTATGACCGTTCTGCGCGCATCGAAAAAAGATCTCGAACTGGGCGGCCACATGGCTTCCTTCCAGTCTTCCGCAACCTTCTATGAAGTGTGCTTTAACCACTTCTTCCGCGCACGCAACGAGCAGGACGGCGGCGACCTGGTTTACTTCCAGGGCCACATCTCTCCGGGCGTCTACGCGCGTGCTTTCCTGGAAGGTCGTCTGACTGAAGAGCAGATGAACAACTTCCGTCAGGAAGTTCACGGTAAAGGTCTGTCCTCTTATCCGCACCCGAAACTGATGCCGGAATTCTGGCAGTTCCCGACCGTCTCTATGGGGCTGGGCCCAATCGGTGCGATTTATCAGGCTAAGTTCCTGAAGTATCTGGAACACCGCGGCCTGAAAGACACTTCCAAACAAACCGTTTACGCTTTCCTCGGCGACGGCGAGATGGACGAGCCGGAATCCAAAGGCGCGATCACCATCGCGACCCGTGAGAAGCTGGACAACCTGGTCTTCGTTATCAACTGTAACCTGCAGCGCCTTGACGGCCCGGTTACCGGTAATGGCAAGATCATTAACGAACTGGAAGGCATCTTTGGCGGTGCTGGCTGGAACGTTATCAAGGTTATCTGGGGCGGACGCTGGGATGAGCTGCTGCGTAAAGATACCAGCGGTAAACTGATCCAGCTGATGGAAGAGACCGTTGACGGTGACTACCAGACCTTCAAATCCAAAGACGGCGCTTACGTGCGTGAGCACTTCTTCGGTAAATATCCGGAAACCGCAGCGCTGGTTGCCGACTGGACTGACGAGCAGATCTGGGCCCTGAACCGCGGCGGTCACGATCCGAAGAAAGTCTACGCTGCGCTGAAAAAAGCGCAGGAAACCAAAGGCAAAGCCACCGTAATCCTCGCCCATACCATTAAAGGTTACGGCATGGGTGACACCGCTGAAGGTAAAAACATCGCTCACCAGGTTAAGAAAATGAACATGGACGGCGTTCGCTACGTCCGCGATCGTTTCAACGTGCCGGTTGCCGATGCTGATATCGAAAAACTGCCGTACGTGACCTTCCCGGAAGGTTCTGAAGAGCACACCTATCTGCACGCCCAGCGTCAGAAACTGCACGGCTATCTGCCGAGCCGTCAGCCAAACTTCGATGAGAAGCTGGAGCTGCCGACCCTGGAAGATTTCGGTCCGCTGCTGGAAGAGCAGAATAAAGAGATTTCTACCACTATCGCGTTCGTTCGTGCCCTGAACGTGATGCTGAAGAACAAATCCATCAAAGACCGCCTCGTGCCGATCATCGCCGATGAAGCGCGTACCTTTGGTATGGAAGGCCTGTTCCGTCAGATTGGTATCTACAGCCCGAACGGTCAGCAGTACACTCCGCAGGACCGTGAGCAGGTTGCTTACTACAAAGAAGACGAGAAAGGCCAGATTCTGCAGGAAGGTATCAACGAACTGGGTGCCGGTGCATCCTGGCTGGCTGCTGCGACCTCCTACAGCACCAACAACCTGCCGATGATCCCGTTCTACATCTACTACTCCATGTTCGGGTTCCAGCGTATCGGTGACCTTTGCTGGCAGGCCGGCGACCAGCAGGCTCGCGGCTTCCTGATCGGCGGGACTTCCGGTCGTACCACGCTGAACGGCGAAGGTCTGCAGCACGAAGATGGCCACAGCCACATTCAGTCTCTGACTATCCCGAACTGTATCTCTTACGATCCGTCTTACGCGTACGAAGTTGCGGTCATCATGCACGATGGTCTGGAGCGTATGTACGGTGAGAAACAAGAGAACGTTTACTACTACATCACCACGCTGAACGAAAACTACCACATGCCGGCAATGCCAGCAGGCGCCGAGGAAGGTATCCGTAAAGGTATCTACAAACTCGAAACCGTTGAAGGTAGCAAAGGTAAAGTTCAGCTGCTGGGCTCCGGTTCTATCCTGCGTCACGTCCGTGAAGCAGCGCAGATCCTGGCTAAAGACTACGGCGTAGGCTCTGACGTTTATAGCGTCACCTCCTTCACCGAACTGGCGCGCGATGGCCAGGATTGTGAACGCTGGAACATGCTGCATCCGCTGGAAACGCCGCGCGTTCCGTACATCGCTCAGGTGATGAACGACGCTCCGGCAGTCGCATCTACTGACTATATGAAACTGTTCGCTGAGCAGGTTCGTACTTACGTACCGGCCGATGATTACCGCGTACTGGGTACCGACGGCTTCGGTCGCTCTGACAGCCGTGAAAACCTGCGTCACCACTTCGAAGTTGACGCTTCCTACGTGGTGGTAGCAGCGCTGGGCGAACTGGCTAAACGTGGCGAAATCGATAAGAAAGTGGTTGCGGAAGCCATCACTAAATTCAACATCGATGCAGATAAAGTTAACCCGCGTCTGGCGTAAGAGGTAAAAGAATAATGGCTATCGAAATCAAAGTACCGGACATCGGGGCTGATGAAGTTGAAATCACCGAGATTCTGGTCAAAGTGGGCGACAAAGTTGAAGCTGAACAGTCGCTGATCACCGTAGAAGGCGACAAAGCCTCTATGGAAGTCCCGTCTCCGCAGGCTGGCGTCGTTAAAGAGATCAAAGTCTCCGTCGGCGACAAAACCGAGACCGGTAAACTGATCATGATTTTCGATTCCGCCGATGGTGCAGCAGCCGCTGCACCTGCGCAGGAAGAGAAGAAAGAAGCCGCTCCGGCCGCCGCAGCACCGGCCGCCGCCAGCGCGAAAGAAGTTCATGTACCGGATATCGGCGGTGATGAAGTTGAAGTCACGGAAATCATGGTAAAAGTGGGCGACACCATCGCCGCTGAACAATCCCTGATCACCGTAGAAGGCGATAAAGCCTCTATGGAAGTGCCGGCGCCGTTCGCCGGTACCGTGAAAGAGATCAAGATTAACACCGGCGACAAAGTGTCCACGGGTTCCCTGATCATGATCTTCGAAGTGGCGGGCGCAGCGCCTGCCGCGGCGCCGGCGAAAGCGGAAGCCGCTCCGGCTGCTGCTGCACCGGCAGCTTCAGGTTCTAAAGAAGTTCACGTGCCGGATATCGGCGGCGATGAAGTTGAAGTGACTGAAGTGATGGTGAAAGTGGGCGATAAAATCGCCGCTGAACAGTCACTGATCACCGTTGAAGGCGACAAAGCCTCCATGGAAGTGCCTGCGCCGTTCGCGGGTACCGTGAAAGAGATCAAAATCAGCACCGGCGACAAAGTCTCCACCGGCTCCCTGATTATGGTCTTCGAAGTGGAAGGCGCTGCGCCTGCCGCAGCTCCGGCTGCCGCGGCTGCTCCGGCACCAGCTGCTGCACCGGCTCAGGCTGCTAAACCAGCTGCACCTGCTGCAAAAGCAGAAGGCAAATCTGAGTTCGCTGAAAACGACGCTTACGTTCACGCCACCCCGCTGATTCGTCGCCTGGCGCGCGAGTTCGGTGTAAACCTGGCGAAAGTGAAAGGAACTGGTCGTAAAGGCCGTATCCTGCGCGAAGACGTTCAGGCCTACGTGAAAGAAGCGGTTAAACGCGCTGAAGCCGCGCCTGCTGCTACCGGTGGCGGTATCCCGGGCATGCTGCCGTGGCCGAAAGTGGACTTCAGCAAGTTTGGTGAAGTGGAAGAAGTTGAACTGGGCCGTATCCAGAAGATCTCTGGTGCTAACCTGAGCCGTAACTGGGTGATGATCCCGCACGTTACGCACTTCGACAAAACCGATATCACCGATCTGGAAGCGTTCCGTAAACAGCAGAACGCTGAAGCTGAGAAGCGTAAGCTGGACGTGAAATTCACTCCGGTGGTCTTCATCATGAAAGCCGTTGCCGCGGCGCTTGAGCAGATGCCGCGCTTCAACAGCTCCCTGTCTGAAGATGCACAGCGTCTGACGCTGAAGAAATACATCAATATCGGTGTGGCGGTTGATACCCCGAATGGTCTGGTTGTTCCGGTCTTCAAAGACGTGAACAAGAAGAGCATTACCGAGCTGTCTCGTGAACTGACCGTGATTTCCAAGAAAGCGCGTGATGGTAAGCTGACCGCTGGCGAAATGCAGGGCGGTTGCTTCACTATCTCCAGCATCGGCGGCCTGGGTACCACCCACTTCGCACCGATTGTGAACGCGCCGGAAGTGGCTATCCTCGGCGTCTCCAAGTCCGCGATGGAGCCGGTATGGAATGGCAAAGAGTTCGTGCCGCGTCTGATGATGCCGATCTCTCTGTCCTTCGACCACCGCGTGATCGACGGTGCTGATGGTGCGCGCTTTATCACCATCATCAACAATATGCTGAGCGACATTCGCCGCCTGGTGATGTAAGCAAAAAGCCGGCCTGACGGCCGGCTTTTTTCTGGTAATCTCTTCTGCATTTTGAAGTTACCAGCAATAAAGGACAAAATCGTTTGCCGTTTGTTGTTTCAAAATTGTTAACAATTTTGTAAAATGCTTGCGGATAGAACGTCCCGGTGGACATGGGCGTAAAAACAATAGCGTCAGACCCGCCGGATACAAATAACAGAGGTCATGATGAGTACTGAAATCAAAACTCAGGTCGTGGTACTTGGGGCAGGCCCCGCAGGTTATTCTGCTGCCTTCCGTTGCGCTGATTTAGGTCTGGAAACCGTCATCGTAGAACGTTACAGCACCCTCGGCGGTGTTTGCCTGAACGTCGGCTGTATCCCTTCTAAAGCACTGCTGCACGTTGCTAAAGTTATCGAAGAAGCGAAAGCGCTGGCCGAACACGGCATCGTTTTCGGTGAACCGAAAACTGACATTGACAAGATTCGCACCTGGAAAGAAAAAGTCATCACTCAGCTGACCGGCGGTCTGGCTGGCATGGCCAAAGGGCGTAAAGTGAAGGTGGTTAACGGTCTGGGTAAATTTACCGGCGCTAACACCCTGGAAGTGGAAGGCGAAAACGGTAAAACCGTCATCAACTTCGACAACGCTATCATCGCGGCGGGCTCCCGTCCGATCGAACTGCCGTTCATTCCGCATGAAGATCCGCGCGTATGGGACTCCACCGATGCGCTGGAGCTGAAAACCGTACCAAAACGCCTGCTGGTTATGGGCGGCGGTATCATCGGTCTGGAAATGGGTACCGTATACCATGCGCTGGGTTCAGAGATTGACGTGGTTGAAATGTTCGACCAGGTTATCCCGGCTGCCGATAAAGACGTGGTGAAAGTCTTCACCAAGCGCATCAGTAAGAAATTCAACCTGATGCTGGAAACCAAAGTGACCGCCGTTGAAGCGAAAGAAGACGGTATCTACGTTTCCATGGAAGGCAAAAAAGCCCCGGCTGAAGCGCAGCGCTACGACGCCGTGCTGGTAGCTATCGGCCGCGTGCCGAACGGTAAAAACCTCGATGCCGGTAAAGCAGGCGTTGAAGTTGACGAGCGTGGCTTTATCCGCGTTGATAAACAGCTGCGTACCAACGTGCCGCACATCTTCGCTATCGGCGATATCGTCGGTCAGCCGATGCTGGCGCACAAAGGCGTTCACGAAGGCCACGTTGCTGCCGAAGTTATCGCCGGCATGAAGCACTACTTCGACCCGAAAGTTATCCCGTCCATCGCCTATACCGAGCCGGAAGTTGCGTGGGTTGGTCTGACTGAGAAAGAAGCGAAAGAGAAAGGCATCAGCTATGAAACCGCCACCTTCCCGTGGGCTGCTTCTGGCCGTGCCATCGCTTCCGACTGCGCTGACGGTATGACCAAACTGATTTTCGACAAAGAATCTCACCGCGTTATCGGCGGAGCGATTGTCGGCACCAACGGCGGCGAGCTGCTGGGTGAAATCGGTCTGGCGATCGAAATGGGCTGTGACGCTGAAGACATCGCGCTGACCATCCACGCTCACCCGACTCTGCACGAGTCCGTTGGCCTGGCAGCAGAAGTCTTCGAAGGCAGCATCACCGACCTGCCGAACGCGAAAGCGAAGAAAAAGTAAGTTTTTCTTTCAGGCAAAATCCAAAAAGCGGCTCAATGAGCCGCTTTTTTTATTAGTGATGTTTAGAACTGTGTCGCCGTTAATAAAATTGCATATCTTATTAATACTTGAAAAATAGTTACTAGGTAAACTTATAGGTAGTTAACTATATGTGAGGTGTGTGATGAAAAAAGTTTTAACGACGACGCTGCTGGCAGCAACGCTGGTCTCGGGTATGGCCTGTGCGGCTGATGCTGTTATTCCCTGGGCTGATAACAGCGGCGGGACCGAAAGCACCCATATTGCGGCGATGGGCCAGGATTTGAATATGCAGCATCAGCAGATAACAAAGACCAGCGAAGGGGTATGGGCGGCGAATTCCGGCAGCATCAGCTCTGATGAAGCGGCGCTGACCAGCACTAAACCGGCTTTTGCGGGCGACCCGTCTCTGATGCCCCATCAGGGCTAAATCAGCACGCAGATATGGCCCGGCGGCGTTATCGCACGCTGGGCTTTTTTCTATTGATTGATGACCTGCCAGGCTGAATCCGGCGAAAACTGCGAAATGGCGCGCGCCTTGCTCTGCGTCTCATTCCCTAAATTAGCCTGATAAACCTCATCATTTTGGTTGACCATAAAGCTCATGATGCCGGTTTTTCCCCATTCCACAGGCCACGCCAGCAGGGCGACGCCCTGACCCTCGCCATCTTGAATGATGCGAAAACGGTAGCCGTGATAGCCTTCGCCGGGTTCGGTGGGGCTAAACGCGGGCCCTAGCGGGCTGGGCGCTTCGCCGGGAGCGGCAGGCCAGTAGAGGCCGTCTTTCTTACCATCGCTGCTGATAATCCTCTGTGCCCAGGTGTGGTTTAGCCGATAAAAATCCTGCTGGGCATCAACGTAAGCGTGCATCGCCTGAATGGCTGACAGCTCATTGCGGCCAATCGCGCGAGTCAGGATCTCATCTTCAGCAGCGGCCATATCAAAACGCCAGCCGCTCTTATCCTTAATGATGGGGATCGGTAGCCGCCATGCTTCCTGTCCCACCTCCAGCCAGGCGCTATTCTGCTGCTGAACGATACGATGGCTGACTTTCCAGTCGCGCTGAAAGCGAGCGACGGCGTCAGGGTCGATGCCCTCCGGCGGTAAAAATTGCTGCCAGCTATCGCCGAGCAGCCCGTTGAGGGCAGATTCATCATGCCTGCCGATTGCCTCAGCCAGCGCGCTTGCGGCCTGTTCCGGAGAGGAAAACTGCTGCTGAGCCAGCGCCATGGCGGGCGTCAGGGCCAGCGCCAGCAGCGTCATTTTTAATAATTTTTTCATCTGATTATCCTCAGCGGCGGCGCAGTTCACGGTGTTCGGAAAGATGTTCTCTGGCCGCGCTGCGCTGCTCGCTGCTTAAACCCGAGATATGGCGGCTCTGCAGGCCGCGCTCCTGCTGAGACTGCCAGGAGGGAGAGCGGATATCGTTACCGCTCAGGGCATTGGCGTGCAGATTATTCAGCTTCTGCTGACGTTGTTCGGGCGTTGCGGCCCGGAACTGTTCACGGCGCTGTTGCTGCTGCGCCGTCGGATGCTGAATTTGCGTTTTGACCGCTTCCCGATGCTGCTGTTGTACGGCGCTATTTTTTACCGCCGGCGTGGCGTCATAGCCGCGATAGTTATTGCGCTGGGTCACCTGATGGAGCTGCTGCGACGCGGCCTGGCGCTGGGCATCGCGGGAAGGCGCGTGATTAAGCGCGTTATCCGCAGGCCCGGTACGCTGCTGTAGCTGCGTCATGGCCGCCTGGCGCTGCGCGTTGCGATCGGCGGGCTGATGTTGGGTCGCGCTAAGGCCGCCGGGAACATTGGTCTGATGGTAATGCTGCGCAATCGTATTGTTCGGATAGGGAATATTGCCGCGGTAGGCCGGATTATGCTGCCAGCTGGCGTGGTTTCCCGGCAGGTTCTGCCCGGTAATATGGTTGAAATTATTGACGTTGATGTTGATGTTATCGCCGTTGTGCGCGTAGCCGCCGTGATGATCATCATCGTGATGGTGATCGTCATCGTCATGGTGGTGATGATCGTCATCATCCCAGTCGATGCTGCTGAACAGAGCGTAGGTTGTGGCGACGCCGAGGCTATAGCCAAACCCCTTGACGAAGCTGTCGGTAAACTGCTCCCCCGGAGGCGGCGGCAGGTAGACCGGCGGATAGGAGGTGTCAGGCCAGGCGCCGTAAACAACTGAAGGGTTATAGGCCGGCACGTACACCACATTTGGATTGGTGGATTCGATTTTAATCACCTGCGCCGGGGCGGTGGATGTCACGGCGCTGCTGCTGCTGCTGCGGGAAGCGGTGGCCGTGGACGTTGCCGGAGCCGGTGCCGCGGAGCGGGTGGCGGTGATGACTTTCTGCTGCGGCGTGGATTTTAACGTTCCGGTCTGCTGGGCGATGGCGCGTAAGCGCTGCACCGAATCCATGACGGCCTGCGGCTGGGCGAGAAAGGCGTTACCCAGGTTTTCCACCCACGGCGCATTTTCTCCCATTAACGCGAGCAGGGAAGGGAAGGCGACCAGCGATTTTACGCTGGGATCCCAGGGCTGATTTGCCACCGCTTGCACCGCCGCATCGCCCTTCATTGTGGGGTTATCCTGCGACCACTCTACCGCCTGGACAACGTTACTCGGGTAGGTCGAAGCCATCAGCACCTGCGACAGCAGATTGTCCGGATAGAGCGCGATTGGCGCGACCCACTGGTCTATCTGCGCGGGTGTATAGGTTGTGGTCACCGGCTGGGCGGCGGCGGTTGCCTGCGCCGTTTGCGCAACGGCGGGGGGCTCGGGAACCGTTTGCGGCTCTCGGCTTTTGACGTAGAGCGTACCCGCGGCGGCTAATAGCCCGGCGCTACAGAGTAGCGCGAGCAGATGGGGTTTGAAAGGCAGTGTCATGAGAACTCCCGGCACAATAATTGGCCCGTTTTGACAGAGTATTGTCGAAAAGCGGGGGATTGCCTGAGTATAGAGAGCGCGTATTTGCGTTTTTGATTTTAGTTGGGATTTCGCTCAATTATGTGTAACAGAATTAATTTTATATACCGCTAAATTGACAGAAAACCTGCATTATTCTGCCCTTAACGATTCAGCTAATTTTTAATGTTGCTTTTTTGTAAACAGATTAACACCCCGCCAAAATCCTGCTATGCTGCCGACGCGGTATCGGGCATTTACCCTACAAACTGCTGTCTCACAGGAGCGTGAAGAGAATCGCCTACCGCATTTTACAATGAGAGCGAGGAGAACCGTCGTGCTAGAAGAATACCGTAAGCACGTAGCTGAGCGTGCCGCCGAGGGGATTGTACCGAAACCCTTAGATGCAACCCAAATGGCCGCGCTGGTAGAACTGCTGAAAAACCCGCCAGCGGGTGAAGAAGAATTCTTGTTAGACCTGTTAATTAACCGCGTACCGCCGGGCGTCGACGAAGCCGCCTATGTTAAAGCCGGATTCCTTGCCGCGATCGCCAAAGGCGAAGCGACTTCTCCACTGGTTACCCGTGAAAAAGCTGTCGAACTGCTGGGCACCATGCAGGGCGGTTACAACATCCATCCCCTGATTGACGCGCTGGACGACGCAAAACTGGCGCCGATCGCCGCGAAAGCGCTGTCCCACACCCTGCTGATGTTCGACAACTTCTACGATGTAGAAGAGAAAGCCAAGGCGGGCAATGCCTACGCCAAACAGGTTATGCAATCCTGGGCCGACGCTGAGTGGTTCCTGAGCCGTCCTCAGCTGGCTGACAAAATCACCGTGACCGTTTTTAAAGTCACTGGCGAAACCAACACCGATGACCTGTCTCCAGCTCCTGACGCCTGGTCCCGCCCGGACATTCCGCTGCACGCGCTGGCAATGCTGAAAAACGCCCGCGAAGGCATCGACCCGGATCAGCCCGGCGCCGTTGGCCCGATTAAACAAATTGAAGCACTGCAGCAAAAAGGTTTCCCGCTGGCGTACGTCGGCGATGTCGTGGGTACCGGCTCATCGCGTAAATCCGCCACCAACTCGGTGCTGTGGTTTATGGGCGACGATATTCCGCACGTGCCGAACAAGCGCGGCGGCGGTCTGGTTCTCGGCGGCAAAATTGCGCCTATCTTCTTTAATACCATGGAAGATGCCGGCGCGCTGCCGATTGAAGTGGACGTAAACAACCTGAACATGGGCGACGTGATCGACGTTTATCCGTTCAAAGGTGAAGTACGTAACCACGAAACCGGCGAACTGCTGGCGACCTTCGAGCTGAAAACCGACGTGCTGATCGACGAAGTGCGCGCCGGCGGCCGTATCCCGCTAATCATCGGCCGTGGCCTGACCACCAAAGCGCGTGAAGCGCTGGGCCTGCCGCACAGCGATGTGTTCCGTCAGGCGAAAGACGTGGCGGAAAGCAGCCGCGGATACTCTCTGGCGCAGAAAATGGTGGGTCGCGCCTGCGGCGTGGCCGGGGTTCGTCCGGGCGCTTACTGCGAACCGAAGATGACTTCCGTAGGCTCTCAGGACACCACCGGCCCGATGACCCGTGATGAGCTGAAAGACCTGGCGTGCCTGGGCTTCTCTTCCGACCTCGTGATGCAGTCCTTCTGCCATACCGCCGCCTATCCGAAGCCGGTGGACGTCACCACGCACCACACGCTGCCGGACTTCATCATGAACCGCGGCGGCGTATCGCTGCGTCCGGGCGATGGCGTTATCCACTCCTGGCTGAACCGTATGCTGCTGCCTGATACCGTGGGTACCGGCGGTGATTCGCATACCCGTTTCCCGATCGGTATCTCCTTCCCGGCAGGCTCAGGCCTGGTGGCGTTTGCCGCCGCAACTGGCGTCATGCCGCTGGATATGCCGGAATCGGTACTGGTACGTTTTAAAGGCAAAATGCAGCCGGGCATCACCCTGCGCGATCTGGTACACGCCATCCCGCTGTATGCGATCAAACAGGGTCTGCTGACCGTGGAGAAGAAAGGTAAGAAAAACATCTTCTCCGGCCGCATTCTGGAAATTGAAGGTCTGCCGGATCTGAAAGTTGAGCAGGCGTTTGAGCTGACCGATGCCTCCGCCGAGCGTTCCGCTGCGGGCTGTACCATTAAGCTGAACAAAGAGCCGATCGTTGAGTATCTGACCTCCAACATCGTCCTGCTGAAGTGGATGATCGCCGAAGGTTACGGCGATCGTCGTACGCTGGAGCGTCGCGTTCAGGGCATGGAAAAATGGCTGGCGGATCCGCAGCTGCTGGAAGGCGATGCGGATGCGGAATATGCGGCGGTGATCGATATCGATCTGGCCGATATCAAAGAGCCCATCCTCTGCGCGCCGAACGATCCGGACGATGCGCGTTTGCTGTCCGACGTGCAGGGCGAGAAGATCGATGAAGTGTTTATCGGTTCCTGCATGACCAACATCGGCCACTTCCGCGCGGCCGGTAAGCTGCTGGACAACCACAAAGGCCAGCTGCCGACTCGTCTGTGGGTGGCGCCGCCAACCCGTATGGACGCCGCGCAGCTGACTGAAGAGGGCTACTACAGCGTGTTTGGTAAGAGCGGTGCGCGTATTGAAATCCCTGGCTGTTCCCTGTGCATGGGTAACCAGGCGCGCGTTGCCGACGGTGCGACGGTGGTCTCTACCTCAACCCGTAACTTCCCGAACCGTTTAGGTACCGGCGCTAACGTCTTCCTGGCCTCTGCGGAGCTGGCGGCCGTGGCCGCGCTTATCGGTAAACTGCCGACGCCGGAAGAGTATCAGACCTATGTTGCTCAGGTGGATAAAACCGCAGCGGATACCTATCGTTATCTGAACTTCGACCAGCTCGGTCAGTACACCGAGAAGGCCGACGGGGTTATTTTCCAGACCGCGGTGTAATGCGCTAACTCAGCGCTGTACATAATCCCGCCAATGCCCGGTGAACTTTGCATCACCGGGCATTTTTATTTCCCGTCCCTCCGTCTACCACGCTTTTTTTCTCTTCCACTGCTGCGATAATGACTGTATGGGTACAGTGCAGCGGTGACGCACTGCCCTTGCAGAGGAAAAGACTATGGATTACGAATTTCTGCGCGATATTACCGGAGTGGTAAAGGTGCGAATGTCGATGGATCATGAGGCGATCGGCCACTGGTTCAACGAAGAGGTTAAAGATAACCTTGCCCTGCTGGACGAAGTCGAGCAGGCCGCGCGCACCGTTAAAGGCAGTGAACGTTCCTGGCAACGCGTCGGCCATGAATACACACTATGGCTGGACGGCGAAGAAGTGATGATCCGCGCTAACCAACTGGATTTTTCCGGCGATGAGATAGAAGAGGGGATGAGCTACTATGACGAAGAAAGCCTCTCGCTATGCGGCGTGGAAGACTTTCTTCAGGTCGTCAACGCCTATCGAAAATTTGTAGGTCAATCCTGAGCAACGTTAATCATTTCCACGGCCGGACAGTTATGTCCGGCTTTTTTTAGCCTTAATGGCCTGGTTTGATTTTTATTAATCATTTTAAAACTGTGATCTGGCGCGTTTGTGAAGTTTATTTGATTGAATATAATCTTTATGATTTTATTTAATCACAGTATAACAACAGGCGGGAAGACCATGAACATCAAAAAGGCTATAGAACGTGTACCTGGCGGCATGATGGTTGTGCCACTGGTGATCGGCGCCATTATCAATACCTTTGCCCCGCAAGCGCTTGAGATCGGCGGGTTCACCACCGCGCTGTTTAAAAACGGCGCAGCGCCGCTGATTGGCGCCTTCCTGCTCTGTATGGGGGCGGGAATTAGCGTCAAGGCAGCGCCACAGGCGCTGTTGCAGGGCGGTACCATTACGCTGACCAAACTCCTGATCGCCATTGCGATTGGCCTCGGCGTGGAACAGCTCTTTGGCGCTGAAGGGATCTTCGGCTTAAGCGGCGTGGCGATCATCGCCGCGATGAGTAACTCGAATGGCGGGCTTTACGCCGCGCTGGTTGGCGAGTTTGGTAACGAGCGTGATGTGGGAGCGATCTCCATCCTGTCACTGAATGACGGGCCATTCTTTACGATGATCGCGCTGGGCGCGGCGGGGATGGCCAACATTCCCATTATGGCGCTGGTCGCCGTGCTGGTGCCGCTGGTGGTGGGAATGATCCTGGGTAACCTCGATCCCAACATGCGCGACTTCCTGACCAAAGGCGGCCCGCTGTTGATCCCATTCTTCGCTTTTGCGCTGGGCGCAGGGATCAACCTTGAAATGCTGCTACAGGGCGGTCTGGCGGGCATTCTGCTCGGCGTGCTGACGACCTTTATCGGCGGTTTCTTTAACATTCGTGCCGACCGTCTGGTGGGCGGAACCGGGATTGCCGGCGCGGCGGCGTCCAGTACCGCCGGAAACGCCGTGGCGACGCCGCTGGCGATTGCCCAGGCCGATCCCTCTCTGGCAGAGGTTGCCGCCGCGGCCGCGCCGCTGATTGCCGCATCGGTGATCACCACCGCGATTCTGACGCCGGTCCTCACCTCATGGGTGGCTAAGAAGCAAGCGCGTCAGGTTGCCGAGGAGAAAAAAGCATGAAAATGATCGTTATCGCCGACGACTTTACGGGTTCTAACGATACCGGCGTGCAGCTGGCAAAGAAGGGGGCGCGCACGGAAGTGATGCTAACGCCGGATCAAAAACCTTCGCGTCGCGCTGATGTGCTGGTGATCAACACCGAAAGCCGCGCGATGCCTGCAGCTGAAGCCGGGAAAGCGGTAGCGCAGGCGTTAGCGCCGTGGTGCGATGGTGATGCGCGTCCGCTGGTTTACAAGAAAA
This sequence comes from Klebsiella sp. Q11, assembly GCF_964241505.1. NCBI lineage: Bacteria > Pseudomonadati > Pseudomonadota > Gammaproteobacteria > Enterobacterales > Enterobacteriaceae > Klebsiella > Klebsiella sp. Q11. The sequence goes on along the minus strand of NZ_CAXSXW010000010.1, from coordinate 106,858 downwards.
TCGACTCTACTTTCCGCGGCAACGTGGGGGCTGAAGTGACGGCGGCAATGCGTGCTGCAAACCGGAAGCTGGCCGTAATTGCGGCGGCTATCCCCGCAGCCGGGCGCACCACCCGCGACGGATTATGCCTGGTCAACGGTACGCCACTGCTGGAAACCGAATTCGCCAGCGATCCGAAAACGCCCATTATCTCCTCACGCATTGCGACGTTGATCGCCCTGCAAAGCGATATCCCGGTTCATGAAGTGTCGCTCGAAGACGTTCGTCGGGGGCAATTGAGCGCCCTGTTGACGGCTTTTTCCGCCGAGGGGGAGTGCATGGTGGTGGTGGATGCCGTGGAAGATCGCGATCTGTTGCTGATTGCCCAGGCTATTTGTGAACAAAAAGAGATGCCGCTGTTGGTAGGCGCTGCCGGGCTGGCGAACGCGCTACCGGTCAGCACCTTCATGCAGGAAAAGCAGGAGCTACCGGTACTGGCGGTGGCCGGATCGATGAGCGAGGCCACGCGGCGGCAGGTTGAAAAAGCGCTCTGCCAGGCGCGCGCCAGCGTCGTGGATATTGACGCCTCGCGGCTGGCCTCGGCGCAGTACGAGCAGGAAATGGCCGCGGCGGTTGAACAGGCCTGTGCGCTGCTCAGTCGCCAGCAGCACACCATTTTACGTACCAGCCGGAGTGCGGACGATCGGCAGATGATCGACGGCCTGTGCGCTCAGGCTGGCCTGAGCCGCCAGCAGCTCGGTGAGATGCTTAGCGAACGCCTCGGGATGATTACGCTGCGCATTATCGAACAGGCTCGTATTGGCGGGCTGTTCCTGACCGGAGGAGATATCGCCACCGCGGTCGCCGCCGCGCTCGGGGCGGAAGGCTATCGCATTCAGAGTGAGGTGGCGCCCTGTATTCCCTGCGGGACGTTCGTTAACAGTGAAATCGACGATCTGCCGGTTATCACTAAAGCCGGCGGATTCGGTTCAGACAGCACCCTTTGTGATGCGCTTTATTTTATTGAGGAGATGTACAGTGGTAACTAAAACAATTGCGATTACGATGGGCGACCCGGCGGGCATCGGTCCGGAAATTATTGTCAAAGCGCTTTGTGAAGACGAGCTCAACGGCGCGCCGCTGGTGGTGGTCGGGTGTCTGAAAACCCTGAAACGTCTGCAGGACAAAGGGCTGGCGGAAGGCGTCACCTTTCGCGCGATCGCCGAGGTCGCGGAGGCGCGATTTGCTCCTGGCGTGATTCATGTCATCGACGAGCCGCTGGCCCAGCCGGACGCGCTGGAGCCGGGTAAAGTACAGGCCCAGGCGGGCGATCTGGCCTACCGCTGCGTGAAGCGGGCGACGGCGCTGGCGATGAAAGGCGACGTACACGCCATCGCGACCGCACCGCTGAATAAAGAAGCGCTTCATCTGGCCGGGCACAATTATCCTGGTCATACCGAGCTGCTGGCGACGCTGACTGAAAGCCGCGATTACGCCATGGTGCTCTACACCGACAAGCTGAAGGTCATTCATGTCTCGACCCATATTGCGTTGCGTAAGTTCCTCGATACGCTTAATGGCCAGCGCGTGGAGACGGTCATCGGCATCGCGGATCGCTTCCTGAAACGCGTCGGCTTCACCCACCCGCGCATTGCCGTTGCCGGGGTCAATCCCCATGCGGGCGAAAACGGTCTGTTTGGCGATGAAGAAATACGCATTGTGTCGCCGGCCATCGAAAACATGAAAGCGAAGGGAATCGATGTTTACGGGCCCTGCCCGCCGGACACCGTGTTTCTACAGGCGTACGAGGGGCAATATGACATGGTGGTGGCGATGTACCACGATCAGGGACATATTCCGCTCAAACTGCTTGGCTTCTACGATGGGGTGAATATCACCGCGGGTCTGCCGTTCATCCGCACCTCTGCCGATCACGGCACCGCGTTTGATATAGCCTGGACGGGAAAAGCAAAATCTGAGAGCATGGCCGTATCGATTAAACTGGCAATGCAACTGGCGTAATTTCCTGTCATGAAAGGACAACACCGTCTGGATAAGATTGTGGCGTATTTGAAAAATCATACGCTGGTGACCGTGGAACAGCTGGTGGATGCGGTAGAAGCATCGCCGGCAACGATACGACGCGATCTGATCAAACTGGATGAGCAGGGCGTGATCAGCCGCAGCCACGGCGGTGTTGCCCTGCGGCGCTTTGAGCCTTCTCAGCCTACCACCAATGAAAAGCAGCTACGATCGCCTGCGGAAAAGCGGGCGATTGCGCGTTTTGCCGCCTCGATGGTGCAGGCGGGCGACGCGGTGGTACTGGATGCCGGCACCACCATGCTGGAGCTGGCAAAATGCCTGACCCATCTTCCGCTCAGGGTGATCACAGTCGATCTGCATATCGCTCTGTTTTTATCCGAGTTCCGCCAGATAGAAGTGACCATCGTCGGTGGTCGCATTGATGACAGCAGTCAGTCCTGTATCGGCGAGTTTGGTCGTAAGATGTTACGTAGCGTCTATCCCGATATCGCTTTTATGAGCTGTAACAGCTGGAGCGTGGAAAAGGGCGTGACGACGCCGACGGAAGAAAAGGCGGGGCTGAAGCAGGAGATCATTGCCAACGCCCAGCGTAAGATCTTACTGGCCGACAGCAGCAAATATGGCGCCCACTCGCTGTTCAACGTCGCTCCGCTGAGCCGCTTCACTGACATTATTACCGATGGGGGGTTGCCTCTTCCCGTTCAGGCTGAGCTGAAAGCGCAGTCCGTTGCCCTTACGCTGGTACAGCCTGAACGTTAAGGATACCGCCAGCCGATACGGTGTTACACGCTCGGGATATTGCGTCCGTAGTAGATTTCGCGCATCTCTTTCCAGAGCAGGTCGGTAATCACCTTACGCTCCTCTTCGCTCAAATCTTCCGGCTTCGTGTGGAACATATAGTGCTTAAGGTCGAACTCCTTAAGTAACATCTTGGTATGGAAAATATTTTCCTGATAAACGTTCACGTCCACCATGTCATACAAAGACTTAATATCCTCGGACATGAAGTTCTGAATGGAGTTAATTTCATGATCGATGAAGTGCTTCATGCCGTTCACATCGCGGGTAAAACCGCGAACGCGATAATCAATCGTGACGATATCGGATTCTAGCTGGTGAATCAGATAGTTCAGGGCCTTCAGCGGTGAAATGACCCCGCAGGTTGAGACTTCAATATCGGCGCGGAAGGTGCACAGTCCGCCTTCAGGATGGCTTTCCGGATAGGTGTGAACGCAGATATGGCTTTTATCGAGATGCGCCACCACGGTTTCCGGTAGCGGACCCGGGTGTTCTGTCTGATCGATAAGCTGCGGATCGACAGGCTCTTCGCTGACCAGGATCGTCACGCTGGCGCCCTGCGGTTCATAATCCTGGCGGGCAATGTTAAGAATATTGGCGCCGATAATCGAACAGGTCTCTGACAAAATTTCCGTCAGGCGGTTGGCGTTGTAGAGTTCGTCAATATAGGCGATGTAGCCATCGCGCTCCTCTGCCGTTTTTGCGTAGCAGATATCGTAAATGCAAAAACTCAGGCTTTTGGTCAGATTGTTAAAGCCGTGCAGCTTCAATTTTTTCAATTTAGATCACCTCCTTACTTAACGGTGGATAGCGCATCCAGTAAATACTGCGGTAAAGCAAATGCCGCCGCGTGAATGGCCGGATTGTAATAACGGCACTTCAGGTTCGACTTGTGAAAACGGGCCTGGATGATTTCACTGGAAAGATGGCGCAGCGCTTCGTTGTCCGTGGCCCATGCGAAGGTCATGATGCCGCCGTAGTAGGTGGGAATCGCCGCCTGATAGAAGCTTACGTCGCTAAAGTAATGGCTGAGCTTGCGATGGCTATCGACGGCCTCATCCTGTTGCAGGAAGCTGACGCCGTTCTGAGCGACGAAGATCCCGCCTGGGTTGAGGCAGCGCTTGCAGCCTTCATAGAAGGCGGAAGTAAACAGGCTCTCGCCGGGACCGATAGGATCGGTGCAGTCGGAGATAATGACGTCAAACGTTTGCGCCGTCTGGTTAACAAAATTGACGCCATCGTCAATCACCAGGGTAAAGCGCGGGTCGTCGTACGCACCCGCATTATGGTTGGGGAGGTACTGGCGACAGAATGAAACCACGCCAGCGTCAATTTCTACCATGGTGATGGTTTCGACGCTGCGGTGACGGGAGACTTCGCGCAGCATGGCGCCATCGCCGCCGCCGATAATTAACACATGTTTCGCCTGGCCGTGGGCCATCAGAGGAACATGAGTCATCATTTCATGGTAGATAAACTCATCACGTTCGGTGGTTTGTACCACGCCGTCCAGCGCCATCACGCGGCCAAAGGCTGCGTTTTCGAAAATGATTAAATCCTGATGATCGGTTTTCTCATGATACAGAACGTTATCAACGCTGAAATACTGACCAAAATGGTCGTGCAGCGTTTCATGCCACAGATTGCTATCGGCCACGGGCAGATCCTCCTTTGTTAACACCTGTTACACCCATCAAAAATGAGCGCAACATCATAGCCAACTATAGAAGATGATGCACGGTGGATATTTCAGCAAATGAAGCGTGGGGCATTACCCGTTCACAAAGAGGGGAAAGCGCCTCCCCGATGGGAGGCGCCAGGATCAGGGTTTTTTAGCCTGTGGTTCTGCCGCAGTGGCGTCAATGATTCTGACGGTATATACCATGGTCGCTCCCGGCGGGATTTTAGGCGGTTTGCCTTCGCTGCCGTAGGCGAGATTGGGAGGGATCACGACCGTTATCGCTCCGTGGTTTCCCAGCCGCTTGAGTGGCCCAAGGAAGATGGGAGGATAAGATTTCAGAGGCTGGGACCAGACTTTCCCCTCCGCTTCCATATCGTTAATGACGGTTCCGTCGGTAAGCGTTTCCTTGATAGTGACGGTAACGATATCGCTGTCGAGAATCTTGCCCTTGCCGGCATAATCTATGCGACTGTAAATGCCGTCTTTCAATACCACCCCTTTTTGCTTCGCGAAGTTTTGTTGATATTTCTTTCCTTCGCTAAGGGTTTGCTGTTCGAGCTTCTTTAGGTTCTGAAAGACTTTTTTAGACACATCGAATAAGGCTTTATTGCGCGCTTTCTCATCAAGGGCGATATCCCCTGAAAAAGAATCCATAATCCCCTGTAAAACGGTATCTTTACTGGTTTTTACGCCCTGAGATGCCCGGGTAGATAAGAGCTGCAGCACCTCCTCGCCCATCGATACGCCGATAGCGTAAGCCTGCCGCAGAGGCTCTTTTGCAAAGTCGATAGCCAGCGGCTTTTTCGCCTCGGCGTCAGCAAGCCTGGCCTTTAGCCGGGTAATTTCATCGGCGCTGGCCTGCTGTAGGGCGTTGTCCTGATCGGCCTGCTGACGGCCAGCATCCGCCTGAAGGGACGGCTGCGGCGTACTGATGATAACGGCGTCCAGTTTAGCCGTGAGCGCCTGTTTTTCTACTGCCGCGGCCGCCAGTTTTGTCGTTAAATCTGTTTTTTCCGCTTCACTGGCGGCGAGCTTCGCTATCGCTGCTTTCTGCTCGGTTTGAGACGCATCCAGTTTCGTTTGCAGCGCCCGCTGTGCGGCGTCAGCCGCGGCGAGTTTTGTTAGCATTTCCTGCTGAGCTGCCTCTGCAGCAGCGAGCCTTGTTGCGAGAGCTTGCCTCTCTTTCGCCTCTGTCGTGAACTTACCGGTGAGCGCTTGTTTCTCCGCTGCGGCCGCCGCCAGCTTTGAGAGCGTATCCTGCTTTTCTGTTTCCAGCGCCGCGAGCTTCTGCTGCAGGGATTGCTTTTCGGCGGTTGCCTCAGCCAGCTGAAGCTCAACTTTTTGTTTCGCGGATTCTACTAATGCCACTCTTTTTTCCTGCTGCAGCGTTTTATTTTCTGTGGTATTACGCTGGCCCTCGATCTGTTTTATTTCAGCCGCGGCGGATAGCGCGTTATCTATTAATTGTTGTTTTTCGGCTACGGCAGTCGCTAACTTTTTCTCAAGCAGCTGAATTTTATCTTTCAGCGCTTTTTGGTTGTCTGCTTCGGCGTTCACCGTGGCCGGCTTCGCATCAAGCTGCTGCCGAAGTTGGCGGATGAGTTTATCTTTTTGAGCAATGATTGCAGCCTGACGGGAAACTTCATGGGTATTCAGGACGGTTTTTTTATTCGTTGTTTTTGTATTATTGCTTTTCTCCTCAACGGGCTTTACCGGCTCGCTGATTTTTTGCGCCTGCTGCTCTTTAGCATAATTTAAAAATGCCGGGCCTGAGGCATCGCTATTTGAGCTCGCCGTGACGCTGATAAGGGCGTCTTTTTCCGCATAGGCATCCGGCGATAGCGCCAGCACAAAAACTGCTGCCAGCGATACCGGATTGAAGTTTTTGGCTATTTTCCCGTTCATGGCTGAACATTTTCACCACGTTTAACAAGGCTATCGATCAGCTCCTTTTCAATATCAGCGCACAGCTTGATTGATTTGAACTGGTACATCGAATCGATCCCCTGTTTTGTCGGTTCTGCCACTTTACTGCGCACAGAATTATATTGTGATGCCGCGCTAAGCAGGGCAGTGAACTCATTGCCGAGTTTGTCCGCCTGTTTGGGGTTCACTTCTTTCAGCGACTCCAGCGCTTTACGGCAAGTGTCTAAACGCGCTTGCTCATCGGCGATTCTCTGCTGTTCGGTTTGCTGTTGGTTTAATGTCGACTCAGATAAGGGTTTCACTAATCCGGCGGATTGCCTGGGTTGTATTGAATTACAACCCGCTAATAAAATGAGGGCCAGAGGGGCTATGCTTGTAAATAAGGATCTGTTCAAGGTTTCATTCCATTGATAAAAAGAGGTGTTATCGGGCGATAATAGTGTGCGAAAAAGAAGAATGCAATAATAGAGTTTATGATTTTTGATGGCGTACTTTTAATATTAGTTATACCCGTCATATTTCACGCTGCTTATGCGTTGGCTACGCTCGCTTACCCCTTGCCGCCTTCAAGTAACTCTAATTATTTAGGGTATATATTAATATGTTGAATGCTTAATGAATTATCATTGAATTCTATGAATTGAGATATAAATTAAGTGCTGTTGTTAATTGAATTGCTATTATTATGCGGCGTCATAGCCGTATTCGCACGGCTACCGTATTATGAAATGAAGGGGGTTATTTCACGTAAGCGAGCAGGCTAAGCGAATCGCGGGCCAGCGCTTTGCATTTTTTAGTGGTGGGAATCTGGATTCCGCTAAGGTCCCGGTAGCTATCTTCGCCGAGCGCTTTCATATTGAAGCTGTCGTAATTGCTTAAATCCCATTGATTCTGCTGAGCAAAAAAGACCAGGGCACGGCGAATCTGCGTGTTAGGCAGATTTTGATAACCGCAGTCGTTCTTCAGGAAGACGAATACTGCCGTTAAATCAGCCATATCTTCCGCTTCGGACTCGCTTAATGCATAGCTATTGGCGGAGAGAGTCAGCAGGCTGCCAAGCACTATTGTTCTGAAAAGCGTCTTCATTTTTTCTACCATTGAATCACGGACAAACAAAGTTAGCACACTTCGTTACAGTGCGCCGAGCTTTATTCTTACTCTTCTGCTTGACCTTCCTGTTGGGGGAGGGTTTAAGCTCAATTATTCACCAGCAGAATAAAAAGGATGTGAAAATGCAACGTCGTGAGTTTCTTAAACTAACCGCTGCGGTCAGCGTGGCCAGCGCATTGCCGCTATGGAGCCGCTCGGTTTTTGCCGCCAGCCGCCCATCTTTGCCTGTACCCGAACTGCTTACCGCCGACGCGCGCAATCGCATCTCGTTAATCATCCAGGCTGGAAAAACGCAGTTCGGCCCTCATCTGGCGACCACCTGGGGCTATAACGGCAATCTGCTGGGACCGGCCCTACAGCTTAAGCAGGGTGAGGAGGCGACCATCGACATTCATAACCGTCTGGCGGAGGAGACCACCGTGCACTGGCACGGTCTGGAGGTTCCCGGCGCCGTGGACGGCGGTCCCCAGGGCGTGATTGCCGCCGGAGGCTCCCGCACGGTGACCTTTACCCCAACGCAGCGGGCGGCGACCTGCTGGTTCCATCCCCATCAGCATGGTAAAACCGGCAGACAAGTCGCGATGGGGCTGGCAGGGCTGGTGCTGATTTCTGATGCAGAAAGCGAAAAGCTGCTCCTGCCAAAGCAGTGGGGAATTGATGATGTCCCGGTGATTGTGCAGGATAAAAAATTCACCTCAGCGGGAGAGATTGATTATCAGCTCGATATTATGAGCGCAGCCGTGGGCTGGTTTGGCGATACGCTGCTCACTAACGGCGCACTGTACCCGGAGCACGCTGCGCCTCGCGGCTGGCTACGTTTACGTCTGCTGAACGGCTGTAATGCGCGTTCTTTGAATTTCGCCACCAGCGATAAGCGGCCCATGTACGTCGTGGCAAGCGATGGTGGTCTCCTGGCTGAGCCGGTGAAAGTTAACGCGCTGCCGGTGCTGATGGGCGAGCGTTTCGAAGTGCTGGTGGATACCACTGACGGGAAGCCCTTCGATTTAATTACGCTCCCGGTCAACCAGATGGGGATGGCGATCGCTCCGTTTGATCGGCCGCAGCCAGTGTTACGCGTGCAGCCGCTGACTATCCAGGCTTCCGGTAAGCTGCCGGATGTGCTGGCCGCTATGCCAGCGCTGCCCTCGCTTCAGGGCCTGACTCAGCGTACTTTGCAGCTCTCGATGGATCCGATGCTCGATATGATGGGCATGCAGGCGCTGATGCAAAAATATGGCGACCAGGCCATGTCAGGCATGGACCATGGCATGATGATGAATCACGGAGATATGGGGAATATGAACAATATGAACCACGGTGACATGGGAAGCATGAATCATGGCGGCACGGCGCAGATGAAGCACGGTAATAAGGAGTTTGATTTCCATAATGCGAATCGGATCAACGGTAAAGCCTTTGATATGAATGTTCCCCTGTTTGCGGCGGCGAAAGGGCAGTATGAGCGGTGGGTGATTTCTGGCAAAGGCGACATGATGCTGCATCCGTTCCATATTCACGGCACTCAGTTCCGTATTTTGTCCGAAAACGGCAAAGCGCCGGCACCCCACAGGAGCGGCTGGAAAGATACCGTCAGGGTTGAAGGCGATGTCAGTGAAGTGCTGGTGAAATTTGATCACGATGCGTCGAAAGAGCATGCCTATATGGCGCACTGCCATCTGCTGGAGCATGAAGATACGGGAATGATGCTGGGATTTACGGTGTAGAATTCGCTTCCCGTCTAAGGGCGAGGCGTGTGGCTTGCTTCGATAGAAAAGAGAGAGACGTACCATAGAGAGAAGGCCCGGAAACCGGGCCTTCTGTTTTTTACTTCGCGTCGTCCGGTAAAGCATAAGCGACGATATAGTCGCCCATCTTCGTGCCAAACGAACCGTGACCGCCCGCAGAGATGACAACGTACTGCTTGCCATTCACTTCATAGGTCATCGGCGTCGCCTGGCCGCCTGCCGGCAGACGTGCCTGCCATAATTTTTCACCGTTGCTCATATTGTACGCGCGCAGGTAGTTATCCGCGGTCGCGCCGATAAACAGCACATTGCCGGCCGTCGAAATTGGACCGCCCAGCATCGGCATACCCATTGTGAACGGGAGCTTAATCGGCATCGGGAACGGCAGGCTATCCTGCGGCGTACCGATACGTTTTTTCCACACCACTTCGTTGGTTTTCAGATCCAGCGCGGAGATATAGCCCCAGGCTGGCTGTTTGCAGGGCAGACCAAACGGTGACAGGAACGGATTAAGCGTAACGCCGTAAGGGACACCGTACTGTGGCTGAATACCGGCTTCGGTACCGGAACCCTTGGCGTCTTTTGGCTGCTCCATCGGGTTACCTGGGCCGCGAGGGATCAGTTTTGAGACAAACGGCAGCGCCATCGGGTTAGCAATCGCCACCTGGCGGTTCGGATCGACGGAGATGCCGCCCCATTCGAACATCCCCAGGTTACCCGGGAATACCAGCGTGCCTTGTTCTGACGGCGGGGTGAAAATCCCTTCGTAGCGCAGCTGATGGAAGATAACGCGGCACACCAGCTGGTCGAACATGGTGGCGCCCCACATGTCCGCGCCGGTCAGGTCTTTCTTCGGACGGAAGCTCAGGTCGGAGAACGGCTGAGTTTTCGCGACGTAGTCACCTTTCGCCGCCCCTTGCGGAACCGGTCTTTCCGGCGCCGGGACAACCAGTTCACCGTTGCGGCGATCGAGGACAAAAATATTACCGGTTTTTGCCGGAGCGTAGATCACCGGCACGGTTTTACCGTTGACGTCGATATCCGCCAGCGTCGGCTGAGACGGCATATCCATATCCCACAGATCGTGGTGAACGGTCTGGTAGCTCCACGCCAGTTTACCGGTCGTCGCGTTCAGCGCCACGATGGAGCTGGCATAGCGCTCTTGTTCAGGCGTACGGTTGCCGCCCCAGATATCCGGGGTGGTTACGCCCATAGGCAGGTAGACCAGATCCAGCTTCGCGTCATAGGCCGCTGGCGCCCAGGAGTTTGGTGAATTCAGCGTGAAATGATGTTCATCATCAGGAATCGCGTTGGGATCTTTCGCGCCCGGGTCAAAGGCCCACAGCAGTTTACCGGTATTCACATCAAAGCCACGGATAACGCCCGACGGCTCGCGGGTGGAGAAGTTATCGGTCACGGCGCCGGCAATGACGATAGTTTTGTCGGTAATAATCGGCGGTGATGTTGGTTCATACATACCCGGCGTAGTGACAGGCATGTTGGTTTGCAGATTGAGAATGCCTTTATTGGCAAAGGACTCGCACAGCTTACCGGTTTCGGCATTGATGGCGAACAGGCGACCATCGTTGACCGGAAGAATGATACGACGCGGGCAGTCGGCAACCACATCCGCCGGCGCGTTATCCGCTTTGGCTTCATGATATGAAACGCCGCGGCAGGTCACGTGCTGGAAAGAGGGGTCAGCGTTGAGCTGCGGATCGAAATGCCACTTTTCTTTACCTGTGGCCGCGTCAAGCGCGAACAGGCGCTGATGAGCGGTACACAGATAAAGCGTGTCGCCCACTTTAATCGGCGTGACTTCATTGGTGATTTCACCCGGATCGTTAGGCTGCTTGAGATCGCCCGTACGGAAGACCCAGGCTTCTTTCAGGTTCTTCACGTTATCGGCGTTGATCTGCTTCAGCGGCGAGTAGCGCTGGCCTTCCTGATTTCGGCCATACGCCGACCAGTCGCCATCGGCTACGTCGGAGATGGGGGCTGCTGGCGTTGCATCAGCGCTCAGCGTACCGTTGACTTCCTGCGGGTCGTTGAAGCCGGCCCAGGTCAGGATACCGCCGCTAATCAGCAGGGCGACAACCAGCCCGGCAACGGCGCCAGAGGAGGGAATCGGCAGGCGGCGCCAGACAAACGGCAGGATAAGCCAGATGCCGAAGAAGACCAGAATGTCGCTACGCGGGGTCAGCGCCCAGAAGTCGAAACCAACTTCCCATACTCCCCAGATCATAGTGGCAAGCAGCAGCGCGGCGTACAGCCAAAGCGCAGAACGCTTGCCGCGGAACAGCAGGACGGTGACGCCAAGCATGACCAGGCCTGCGACAGGGTAGTACCATGAGCCGCCAAGAGCGACCAGCCAGGCCCCGCCCGCTAAAAGATACAGGCCACAGAACGCTGCAAAAAGAGCCGTCAGCGTCACGAGTAGCCGTGATTGTTGAGATTTTGTTTCTGCCATAGAAGGACACTCGTTTGTTTGTTAATTTTTTAACTGCAATTAATTATAGGATTTAACAAGTGTGATCGGAATCACAAAATGGGCTTTATTAATCACTGCATCGCATATTTCTTTTTACTGGTATACTGCGTGGCTTGCCGGTCAACGTCGGTGCAATCGCAGCGGCTTTGATGATTTACATTAAGAATCAAATGGTTAGTTTTATGAAACATACTGTAGAAGTGATGATCCCGGAAACTGAGATCAAAGCCCGTATCGCTGAGCTCGGTCGTCAAATTAATGAACATTACAAAGATAGCGGCAGCGAAATGGTGCTGGTGGGGCTATTACGCGGTTCATTTATGTTTATGGCCGACCTGTGCCGTGAGGTTCAGGTACCCCATGAAGTGGATTTCATGACCGCCTCGAGCTACGGCAGCGGCATGTCCACCACCCGTGACGTCAAAATCCTCAAAGACCTGGATGAAGATATCCGCGGTAAAGATGTGCTGATCGTGGAAGACATCATCGACTCTGGCAATACGCTGTCAAAAGTGCGTGAAATCCTCAGCCTGCGTGAACCAAAATCGCTGGCGATTTGTACGCTGCTCGATAAGCCAAGCCGCCGCGAAGTGAAGGTGCCGGTTGAGTTTGTCGGTTTTGCGATCCCGGACGAGTTCGTGGTGGGGTACGGTATCGACTATGCTCAGCGCTATCGCCACCTGCCGTATATCGGCAAAGTGACGCTGCTGGACGAGTAACGCGGAGTGTCTATCCCGGCTTATCCGGGATAGTTAAGAGGGGCGCGTGAATTATCTGTGATTGACGTGCTTGCTTTTAAGGTTGGAAATGCCCTGGCGATAGCGCTGCTCCAGCGTTTCGCGGCTGACGGCGGTCACGTCCAGATCGCGTAACATGCCATCGTGAATGCCGTAGGCCCAGCCGTGAATTGTCACCTTCTGTCCACGCTTCCACGCCGACTGCATAATCGTTGAATGGCCAAGGTTGTAAACCTGCTCCATCACATTCAATTCACACAGCGTATCAAGGCGGCGCTCTTCGGGCATTTCCCCCAGCAGCGAGCTGTGCTTAAACCAGATATCGCGAATATGCAGCAGCCAGTTGTCGATAAGGCCAAGCTCGGTATTTTCAATCGCCGCCTGCACGCCGCCGCAGCCGTAGTGGCCGCAGATGATGATGTGTTCAACTTCCAGTACGTCGACCGCGTACTGCACGACGGAAAGACAGTTCAGATCGGTATGAATCACCAGGTTGGCGACGTTACGGTGTACAAACAGCTCGCCAGGTTCCAGGCCGGTCAAACGTTCAGCGGGGACGCGGCTATCTGAACATCCAATCCACAGAAAGCGCGGCTTCTGCGCCTGTGCCAGTTTCTCAAAGAAACCGGGGTCTTCCTCCACCAGCATTTTTGACCATAGTGCATTGTTGCTGATGAGTGTATCTATATCGTTCATGGATGTTTACGGGCCTGTAACCAAGTAAGTGCGTTGCGCTAATATAGGTTAACCTCACATTTTTTAAAACAACCCATCGCGTGTCACGACACGAGAAGAGACATTTAATGACCATTGCTCTGGAACTAAAACAGCTTAAAAAAACCTACCCCGGCGGGGTTCAGGCGCTGCGCGGAATCGATCTGCAGGTTGAGGCGGGCGATTTTTACGCGCTCCTGGGGCCAAACGGCGCGGGAAAATCCACCACTATCGGCATTATCAGTTCGCTGGTGAATAAAACCTCCGGCGAGGTCAACGTGTTTGGCTATGACCTGCAAAAGGATGTGGTGAACGCCAAGCGCCAGCTCGGCCTGGTGCCGCAGGAGTTCAACTTTAACCCGTTCGAAACCGTGCAGCAGATTGTGATTCACCAGGCGGGCTACTACGGCGTCGAGCGCAAAGAAGCGATCGCCCGTAGCGAAAAGTACCTTAAACAGCTCGATCTTTGGGAAAAACGCAACGAACGCGCGCGGATGCTCTCCGGCGGCATGAAGCGTCGCCTGATGATTGCCCGCGCGTTGATGCACGAGCCGAAGCTGCTGATTCTTGATGAACCCACGGCGGGAGTGGATATCGAGCTGCGTCGTTCGATGTGGGGCTTCCTGAAAGATCTCAACGATAAAGGCACGACGATTATCCTCACTACCCACTATCTGGAAGAGGCCGAGATGCTGTGTCGCAATATTGGCATTATTCAGAACGGTGAGCTGGTGGAAAACACCTCGATGAAGTCGCTGCTTTCCAAACTGAAATCGGAAACCTTTATTCTCGATCTGGCACCTAAGAGTCCATTACCGGTACTGGAAGGCTATCAGTATCGTCTGGTTGATACGTCGACGCTGGAGGTTGAGGTGCTGCGTGAGCAGGGGATTAACAGCGTATTTACTCAGTTAAGCGCGCAGGGCGTACAGGTATTAAGTATGCGTAACAAAGCTAACCGTCTGGAAGAGCTGTTTGTCACGCTGGTCCATGACCGGAAAGGAGAATCAGCATGATGCAGCTTTATTGGGTCGCGCTGAAAAGCATCTGGACCAAAGAGATCCACCGCTTTATGCGTATCTGGATCCAGACGCTGGTGCCGCCGGTCATAACCATGACCCTCTACTTTGTTATTTTCGGCAATCTGATCGGCTCGCGCATCGGTGAAATGCACGGTTTCACCTATATGCAGTTTATCGTGCCGGGCCTGATTATGATGGCGGTGATCACCAACGCCTACGCCAACGTGGCGTCCTCCTTCTTCAGCGCGAAATTTCAGCGCAATATTGAAGAACTGCTGGTCGCGCCGGTTCCCACCCACGTGGTTATCGCCGGCTATGTGGGCGGCGGCGTTGCCCGCGGTCTGTGCGTCGGGATTCTGGTGACGGCGATTTCGCTGTTTTTCGTACCGTTCCAGGTTCACTCATGGATATTCGTCGCCCTGACCCTGGTGCTGACCGCCGTGCTATTTTCGCTGGCCGGTCTGCTGAATGCGGTGTTTGCCAAAACCTTTGACGATATCAGCCTTATTCCGACCTTCGTGCTGACGCCGCTGACCTATCTCGGCGGGGTTTTTTATTCGCTGACCCTGCTGCCGCCGTTCTGGCAAGGGCTGTCGCATCTGAACCCGATCGTCTACATGATCAGCGGTTTCCGCTACGGTTTCCTCGGCATTAACGATGTTCCGCTCGCCACCACCTTCGGCGTGCTGGTGGTGTTTATCGTCGCGTTTTATCTCTTGTGCTGGTATCTGATCCAGCGCGGACGCGGGCTTCGCAGCTAATTTAGTCAACCACGGCGCTTCGCTGCCCCGTTCAGCGAAGCGCCGGCAAACAATTTTGATTGTCATCACCGATATTCATCTCTTCCCTTGCTACATTGTTTGCCTGCTAAGGAGGTGGGCGATGTTAGGTTGGGTGATTACCTGTCATGACGAACTGGCGCAGGAGATGCTGGATCGTCTGGAGAAAAAGTTTGGGCCGCTGACGCAGTGTCGGGCGGTCAACTACTGGCGTAATCTCAGCAGCAATATGCTGAGCCGCATGTTGTGCGACGCGCTGCATGAGACGGACGGCGGAGACGGGGTCATTTTTCTGACCGATAATACCGGCGCGGCGCCTTATCGCGTGGCGGCGCTGCTGAGCCATAAGCACACCCACTGTGAAGTGATTTCCGGGATCGACTATCCATTACTGGAAAGCATGTATTTGCTGCGCCAGAACCTGAGCAGCGAAGCCTTCCGACACGCCATTGTCAGCGCCGGAGGCCCGGCGGTGAGCAGCCTCTGGCATCAGCAGCAAAAAAATCCACCTTTTCGACTACTGCATGAGCCGTACGGGAATTAAGCGTTGGTATTGATGAGGCTTTTGTTACAATGACGGCAGTTCTTGTCTACCGGCTCGATGCGCATGTTTGCCCGAATTCTTGCTTTACTCCTCCTTTTCACGGCGCTAAGCGCCTCTGCCAGCCTGTTGAGCCAGCAGGGTGTGCCGGCACGTTATATGCAAACGACCGAAGATGCGGATATCTGGGCGCAGGTTGGCAATCAGGTGGTGAGCGTCGGCAACGTGCGGGCAGGGCAAATTCTGGCGGTAGTACCGACGGCGGCGGATTACTATGAGTTTAATTTTGGCTTTGCGACCGGCTTTATCGATAAAGGCCACCTGGGGCCGGTACAGGGTAAGCAGCGGGTGGAGGATAGCCTTGGCGATCTGCATAAGCCTCTAAGCAACCAAAACCTCATTACCTGGAAAGATACGCCAATCTATGATGCCCCCGCCGTGGGCAGCGCGCCATTTGGCACCCTGGCGAATAATTTGCGTTATCCGATTATCAGCAAACTCAAAGATCGGCTTAATCAAACCTGGTTTCAGATTCGTATCGGCAACCGCCTGGCGTGGGTGAGCAGTCTGGATGCGCAAGAAGATAACGGCATCCCAGTACTGACTTATCACCATATCCTGCGTGATGAAGAAAATACCCGCTTTCGCCATACCTCAACGACGACTTCCGTGCGCGCCTTCAGCAATCAGATGACCTGGCTACGCGACCAGGGCTACACCACGCTCAGCATGTATCAACTGGAAGGCTATCTGCGTAATAAAGTGAATCTTCCGGCGCGTGCGGTGGCGATCACCTTTGACGATGGGCTGAAGTCGGTCAACCGCTATGCCTACCCAATCCTCAAACAGTATGGCTTTCACGCCACGGCGTTTATTATCTCGTCGCGCATCAAGCGCCATCCGCAGAAATGGGCGCCTAAATCGCTGCAGTTTATGAGTATTTCCGAGCTAAAACAGATCCAGGACGTCTTTGACGTGCAGTCGCATACCCATTTCCTGCATCGGGTTGATGCTGAACGTCATCCGATTCTCCTCAGCCGCAGCTATCACAATATTCTGTTTGATTTTGCGCATTCGCGGCGGGCGCTGGCACAGTTTAACCCCCACGTACTGTATCTCTCTTATCCGTTTGGCGGCTATAACGCTAAGGCGGTCCAGGCCGCCAACGACGCCGGTTTTCATCTGGCGGTGACTACGGTGAGAGGGAAGGTAAAGCCGGGCGATAATCCGTTCTTGTTGAAAAGGCTGTATATATTAAGAACGGATTCGCTGGAGACAATGTCGCGGCTGATAAGCAACCAGCCGCAGGGGTAGATCAGGCAACCTGCACCGGAATAGCTTTGGCCTGGCGCTTCATTTCGTTTTCGCCTTCGAAATAGGCCACTTTCGGCTGCCAGGTGCGGGCTTCTTCGTCAGGCATGGTGACGAAGCTAGCGATAATCAGAATATCGCCGACGCTTGCACAGTGTGCTGCCGCGCCGTTCACGGAGATAATTCGCGAACCGCGCTCCGCGGCGATGGCGTAGGTGGAGAAACGATTACCGTTGGTCACATTCCAGATATGAATAGCCTCGTTTTCAAGGATGCCGGACGCATCCAGGAAATCCTGATCAATAGCGCAGGAGCCTTCATAGTGCAGGTCGGCCTGCGTGACTTTTACGCGGTGGAGTTTGCCCTGCAGCATATTACGAATCATAACGTCTACCTTTAAAGCTTAACGATAACAAAGCGGACGTGACGCCCGCCTTGAGGAAATTCCAGGCAGTATTGCCCGATTTTTAACCCGTGTCTACCGAACGAGCGCCACTATCTGGTTGTCGATCAAACGCGCTTCGCCGAGCCATGCCGCCATCAGGATCACCGCGCGCTGGCTGTTTTCCGTCAGGTCGAGCAGCGTGTCGGCATCGCGGATCTGGATATCATCGGCGCGGAAGCCTTTTTCGTTCAGCTCCTGCGCGGCAATCGCGATAATCTCGTCAAGATTGCGCTCGCCGGCCGCCAGCTTCTCCGCCGCGCCATTCATCACCTTATACAGCCCCGGCGCAACTTTGCGCTGGTCTGCGCTGAGATAGCCGTTGCGCGAACTGAGTGCCAGCCCATCTTTCGCGCGCATTATCGGCACGCCGATAATCTCGATGTCGTAGCCCATATCGGCCACCATTTTGCGGATCAGCGCCAGCTGCTGGAAGTCTTTTTCGCCGAAGCAGGCGACGTCCGGCTGGATCAGGTTGAACAGCTTGCTGACGATAGTGGAAACGCCGCGGAAGTGGCCTGGACGACTGGCGCCCTCGAGCATCGTCGACAGCCCCGGAACATCCACGTAAGTCTGATTTTCGATGCCGTGCGGATAGATTTCCGCCGCGGCAGGGGCAAAGACAAAATCGACCTTACGCTTGTTCAGCTTTTCGCAATCGTCCTGCAGGGTACGCGGGTAGCGCGCCAGATCCTCGGCGCGGTCGAACTGCATGGGGTTGACGAAGATACTGGCCACCACCACATCCGCGCTGGCTTTGGCGGTATCAACCAGCTTCATATGACCATCGTGCAGGTTGCCCATGGTGGGAACCAGCGCAATGCGCTTGCCTTCCTGGCGTAAACGACGGATATGCTGGCGCAGCAGCGGCAGGGTTTCAATAATCAGCACAACAACACTCCTTAATGGAAACTGTGTTCTTCGCCCGGATAGACGCCGGACTCCACTTCGGCAACATATTGCCGTACCGCGGCGCGCATGTCGCCCGCTGTGCTCAGGAAATTTTTGGCAAATTTGGGAATATGGCCGCCGGTAATGCCGAATGCGTCATGCATGACGAGGATTTGCCCGTCGGTGACGTTGCCCGCGCCGATGCCGATCACCGGGATGGTTAACGCCTCGGTGATGCGTTTCGCCAGCTCGACCGGTACGCACTCCAGCACCAGCAGCTGTGCGCCCGCCGCTTCTAGCGCCAGCGCGTCATCCAGCAGAACTTGCCCGGCATCGCCGCGGCCCTGAATTTTATAGCCGCCGAAGACGTTCACCGACTGGGGCGTCAGACCGAGGTGCCCGCACACCGGCACCGCGCGCTCGGCGAGCATTTTCACCGTATCCGCCAGCCATGCGCCGCCCTCGATTTTGACCATATTGGCTCCCGCGCGCATCACGATGGCGGCGTTCTCGAAGGTCTGTTCCGGCGTGGCGTAAGCCATAAACGGCAGATCGGCGAGCAGCAGACAGTTGGGCGCTCCGCGGCGCACCGCGCGCGCGTGATAGGCAATGTCTTCTACGGTCACCGGCAGGGTGGAGTCGTGGCCCTGCACCGTCATGCCCAGCGAATCGCCGACCAGCATCACGTTGATACCCTCATCGGCAAACAGCTTTGCAAAGCTGTAGTCATAGGCGGTGATAGTGGCGAAGCGTTTCTTCTCCTGTTTGCATTTCTGCAGCAGGGCGATAGTGGTCGGTTTCATAACGTTTCCTGATGATGAAAGTCATTTTAACCGGCATTCTAGCAGCCGCATTCAGGGGGGCAATGGTTTTAGGCAACCGATTACCACGATCGCCGTAATTGCTAAAAAATGAAGGGGTATTACCAGCTCGCGGGTTTTTCCGCGCCGAGATTGGCCAGCACGTCGCGCAATGCCAAACCGTCGGGGAAACATAGCTCAGGCGCAATTTCAAACAGCGGCCACAGCATAAAGCCGCGGTTTTGCATATCGTAGTGCGGCACGGTCAGCCGCGGGGTGTTAATCACCTCATTGCCGAACAGCATGATGTCGAGGTCCAGCGTGCGCGGTCCCCAGCGTTCAGCTTTACGCGTGCGGCCCTGCTGCAGCTCAATGCGCTGAGTGTGGTCGAGCAGCGCCTCTGGGGCGAGAGACGTCTCCAGCGCCACGGCGGCGTTGAGGTAGTCAGGTTGATCCTGCGGCCCCAGCGGCGGCGTACGGTAGAAAGAGGAAACGCTTATCACCCGGCTGTCAGGAATCTCCGCCAGCGCGTTAACGGCAGCGTTAACCTGCTCCAGCGGCGAGGCCAGATTACTGCCGATAGCGATATAAGCGAGCGTCATGCGCTGCCTTCGCGGCGCGGCGCGCGTTTACGCGGACGACGATGGCGGCGGCGCGGAGCCGGATCGTCGCCTAAATCATCCAGCATATCTTTCTGATCCGGCGGCGCGGCGACCTGGAACTCGCCCCACCATTTGGTCAGACGCTGCAGTTCGCTGCTGTTTTCGGCGCCGGCGCGCAGCTCCAGCAGATCGTAGGCGGCGCGGAATTTGGGATGCTCCATCAGCTTCCACGCGCGTTTGCCCTGACGGCGGGACATCCGCAGCTGAAGCTGCCAGATATCGCGCACCAGAGTAGTGATGCGTTTCGGGATCGCCAGCGTGCGGCAGGCTTCGTCCAGCACGTCGTTCATCGCCAGCGCGAAGGCGTCGTAGTAGGCCAGCCCGCTTTCCTGGGCGATTTTCTGCGCGGTTTCCAGCAGCGGATACCAGAACATTACCGCGAACAGGAACGCCGGGTTAACGCGCATATCGTTGCGAATGCGGTTATCGGTATTCTTCAGCACCTGGCTGATGATGCGCTCCATCGGACTATCGCCGCGCTCGGTGAAGTAGCGGGTAATGGTCGGGAACAGCGGCTGGAACAGATTATATTCGCGCAGCAGAATATAGGTTTGATAGCCGTCGCCGGCCTGCAGCAGTTTTAACACCTCTTCAAACAGGCGCGCCGGCGGTACATCGTGCAGCAGCGTCGCCAGGCGCGGGATCGGCTCGGCGGTCTCTTCGCTGATGCTCATACTGAGCTTCGCCGCAAAACGCACCGCGCGCAGCATGCGCACCGGATCTTCGCGATAGCGGGTTTCCGGATCGCCGATCAGCCGGATGACGCCATCCTGCAGATCTTTCATGCCGCCGACGTAGTCGCGGACGGTGAAATCCGCCACGCTGTAATAGAGGCTGTTGATGGTAAAGTCGCGACGCTGGGCGTCTTCTTCAATCGAACCGAAGATGTTGTCGCGCAGCAGCATGCCGTTCTGGCCGCGCTGGGAGGTGACGCGATCGGTGGTGTGGCCTTCATGGTGGCCGCGGAAGGTCGCGACTTCGATAATTTCCGGCCCGAACATCACGTGCGCCAGGCGGAAGCGACGGCCGACCAGACGGCAGTTGCGGAACAGCTTACGCACCTGCTCCGGCGTGGCGTTGGTGGTGACGTCAAAATCTTTGGGTTTTTTGCCCAGCAGCAGATCGCGTACGCCGCCGCCGACCAGCCACGATTCGTAGCCCGCCTTATTGAGTCTGTACATGACCTTGAGGGCATTTTCACTGATATCTTTGCGGGAAATTGCATGCTGCTCGCGCGGGATAACCGTCATATGTAGTTGTTCGACGGCGGCTTCTGCCTCGCGCTCTTCACGGCTTAGCACCTTACGGCAAAAATTAGCGACTCGGGTAAAAATGGTACACCTCGTAGTGTCAGACGGACTTCAGGACAAAAAAATAGCGGCTAATCATAGCTCAGCAGAACGCATTTGAGAATGCTGGATTTGCTCCGGCCGCCAGTTCGCTACCGCGTACTTGAGTAAATCTTCAATGCTCAGCGTCTGCCATTCCTGAATGACATCCTGATTAAGAAACGTTAGCGCCCGCACAATTTCCGGGCGCGGATCGCCTGTAGATAACGCCGGAGCGTGGTTTTGCTTCGACAGTTTATTGCCCTGCGCGTTGAGGGCCAGCGGCAAATGGATATAGTCCGGCGCCTGCCAGCCAAAATGCTGATAGAGCGAAATTTGCCGCACCGTCGGCTCGATAAGATCGGCGCCGCGGACGATTTCGCTGACGCCCTGAAAATGATCGTCCACCACCACCGCCAGATTATAGGCAAACAGCCCATCGCGACGGTGGATAATAAAATCTTCACGCGCCAGAGGTTCGTCGGCGACGATCGTACCGCGTAGCTGGTCATAAAATTCAAGGACCGGACGCGTTTGCCGCAGGCGCAGGGCGGCGTTTTCCGCGCCGAGGCGTAAATCGCGGCAGTGGCCGTCGTAAAGGCCGCCAATAGCGTGGATACGCGCGCGGGTGCAGGTGCAGTAGTAGCAGAGGCCCTGCTCGCGTAGCCAGGCCAGGCGCTCACGATAGGCTTCGTGGCGTTTTGACTGCCAGAGTACCTCTCCGTCCCAGTGCAGGCCGAAGTGCTCTAACTGACGAAGAATAGTCTCGGCGGCGCCGGGGACTTCACGCGGCGGATCGATATCTTCAATGCGCACGCGCCAGATACCGTTCTGCGCCCGAGCCTGAAGATAGCTGCCAAGCGCGGCAATCAATGAGCCGAAGTGGAGTTCGCCGGAAGGTGAGGGGGCAAAGCGCCCGATGTAGTGGGAATCTGTCATCGTATGACTAAAGCATCAGGGCGGGAGAAAGCTCCCGCCAGAGATGCGTCAGCGAAGTGATTAGCCTGCCATCTGTTTTTCGCGAATTTCCGCCAGCGTTTTGCAATCAATGCACAGGTCGGCGGTCGGACGCGCTTCCAGACGACGGATACCAATCTCAACGCCACAGGATTCACAGAAGCCGAAATCTTCGTCTTCGACTTTTTTCAGCGTTTTCTCGATCTTTTTGATCAGTTTACGTTCGCGGTCGCGGTTACGCAGCTCCAGGCTGAACTCTTCTTCCTGAGCGGCACGGTCTACCGGATCCGGGAAGTTAGCAGCTTCATCCTGCATATGCGTTACGGTGCGATCCACTTCATCCCTAAGTTGATTACGCCACGCTTCAAGAATGCGCTTGAAGTGCGCCAGCTGGGCTTCGTTCATATACTCTTCGCCCGGCTTCACTTGGTACGGCTCCACCCCAGCGATGGAGAGAATACTCAGGGACGATGTTTTACGGTTTTGCCCTTCTTGCATGTTGCTTCTCCTTAACACGCACTATCGATCCCCGTGTTGGGGGAAAAATCAGGCCGCTATAAATAGCAGATGCTTTTCCGGATAGCAATTATCTAAACGTTACACTTGACAACCCTGTGAGGAAAAGCGTATTTGCGCTCGCGACCCGAATACTATTTAGCCGTTTATTTACCGGGGGTTAACACCACGGTAATCGGCTTATTCAGAGTCATCATCTCGGTAGAAAGTTCCGCCTTGTAGGCGAGAATTTCCACCCCCTTGTTTTGCGCCTCAATCAATAGCTGTGCGTATCTGGCATCAATATGATGCGCGGGTGAGAAACGGTCTATCGCCGAGTGCAGCACGGCGAACAAAATCACCGCCCGATCGCCCGCTGCCGCCACGCTCATCAGCTCCCGCAGGTGCTTCTGACCGCGTGCGGTAACCGCATCGGGGAAGTAACCGTATTCCTTTTCCGCCAACGTAACCGATTTCACTTCAATATAGCAGTTTTGTTGGTCATCTGCTTGTAACAGAATATCAATGCGGCTGCTTTCATCACCATACTTCACTTCGCTTTTCAGCGTGTTATAGCCCAAAAGCTCGGGAATATTTCCTGCCAGAATCGCCTCTTTTGCCAACGTGTTAGCACGTAGAGTATTAACACAAATTGTCGCGCCCTCTACGGTTTCAGTTAATTCCCACGTGTGGGCATATTTACGCTTAGGATTATCTGAGGTGGAATACCAGACGGTATCGCCCGGCGCGGCGCAGCCGGTCATGGCGCCGGTGTTGGGGCAGTGCAGGGTCAGCTCGCGGCCGTCGGGGGTGACCACGTCGGCGAGAAACCGTTTGTAACGTTTAACCAGGGTGGCGGACTGCAGGGGAGGAGTGAACAGCATCAGCTTTCCTTGTCGAAGGGATAACGTTCCAGCGCCTGATAGCGGGTGCGCCCGCGGCTAAAGCTGGATTCGTAGAGCACAAATTCGTTGACCGCAAACGCCCAGCTAAATCCGGGCGGCGGAATCGGCACCGCGTGGCGCGCGTCGCGCAGCAGGGTGATATGCGGATGAAACGGCTGCGGGCTCTGATAGCAGCCGCTGCGGGCGGCCTGGGCGCGCAGCATATTCGCTAATTGCAGCACTCCGCGCGGCGGCTGACGGGTGCCCAGCCACACCACCCGCGAACGCAGCCACTGCCCGGCATCGTCAAGCGTCAGGGTAAAGCCCGGCTGGCGGATCCGTCCGGCCATCGCTGACAGCGCCCGCTGCTTGTCCGCGCTCACCTCGCCAAGAAACGCCAGCGTCAGATGGAGGTTAGCCGCCGCCACCGGTCGACCCGCATCGCCGGGAAAGCTGGCGGCGCGCCAGTGCACGATCTGCTGCTGAACGTCCCCGGGAAGTTCAATGGCGAAAAACAGCCTTTTCGGCTCGGACATGATAGAGACTCGGTAATGAATTACCGGGATGCTACAATGCTTGCCCGCAAATGTTAACCTCCGGAGCGTTTCGTGTCCTCATTGCCGGTTGCCGCCGTCCTCCCTGAACTTCTTTCTGCCCTGCGGCATGCGCCGCAGGTTCTGCTTAATGCGCCAACCGGCGCCGGGAAATCCACCTGGCTGCCGCTGCAAATCCTCGCCGAAGGTCACATCAACGGACGCATAATCCTGCTGGAGCCGCGGCGGCTGGCCGCGCGTAACGTGGCGCAGCGGCTGGCGGAACTGCTGGGAGAGAAGCCCGGCGAGACCGTGGGCTATCGCATGCGCGCGGAGACCTGCATCGGGCCGAACACGCGCCTCGAAGTGGTGACGGAGGGCATTTTAACGCGGATGATCCAGCGCGATCCGGAGCTGAGCGGCGTGGGGCTGGCGATCCTCGATGAATTCCACGAACGCAGCCTGCAGGCGGATCTGGCGCTGGCGCTGCTGCTCGACGTTCAGCAGGGACTGCGCGACGATCTCAAACTGCTGATTATGTCGGCGACGCTGGACAATGAACGCCTGCAGCGGCTGCTGCCGGAGGCGCCGGTTATCGTTTCCGAAGGGCGCGCGTTTCCGGTTGAGCGGCGTTTTCTGCCGCTGCCGGCCCATCAGCGCTTTGACGAGGCGGTGGCGGTGGCCGCCGCGGAGCTGCTGCGCAGCGAAAATGGCTCAATGCTGCTGTTTCTGCCCGGGGTGGGAGAGATTCAGCGCGTTCAGGAGCGGCTGGCGGAGCGGGTGGCGAGCGATGTGATCCTTTGCCCCCTGTACGGCGCGCTGCCGCTGAGCGAGCAGCGTAAGGCGATACTGCCCGCGCCCGCCGGGATGCGCAAAGTGGTGCTGGCGACCAATATCGCCGAGACCAGTCTGACCATCGAGGGGATTCGGCTGGTGGTGGATAGCGCCCAGGAGCGGGTCGCCCGCTTTGACGCCCGCACCGGGCTTACCCGCCTGGTCACGCAGCGCATCAGCCAGGCCTCAATGACCCAGCGTGCCGGACGCGCCGGGCGCCTGGCGCCGGGTATCTGCCTGCATCTGCTGGCTAAAGAGCAGGCCGAGCGCGCGGCGGCGCAGGGCGACCCGGAAATTCTGCAAAGCGATCTGTCGTCGCTGCTGCTGGAGCTGCTGCAGTGGGGATGCCAGGACCCGGCCCAGCTCAGCTGGCTGGATCTGCCGCCTGCGACCAACCTGGCGGCGGCCCGGCGTCTGCTCACCGACCTTTCTGCGCTGGAAGGCGAGCGGCTGTCGGCGCACGGGCGCAAAATGGCGGCGTTGGGCAACGATCCGCGCCTGGCGGCGATGCTGACCGCGGCGGAGGATGCCGATAGCGCCGCCACGGCGGCTAAACTGGCGGCAATCCTTGAAGAGCCGCCGCGCGGTGGCAATAGCGATCTTAGCGCGGCGTTTGCCCGTCAGCAGGGTAACTGGCAGCAGCGGGCGCAGCAGCTGATGAAAAGGCTGGCGTTTCGCGGCGGTCAGCCCGACGCCGACAGCATCGCGGCGCTGCTGGCCTCCGCTTTTGCCGACCGTATCGCCCATCGTCGCGGCCAGGAGGGGCGCTACCAGCTGGCTAACGGGATGGGGGCGATGCTCGACGCCGACGATGCGCTGGGCCGCCACGAATGGTTGATTGCGCCGCTGCTGCTGCAGGGAAGCGCATCGCCGGACGCGCGGATCCTGCTGGCGCTGCCGGTCGATATTCACGCGTTGATTGAGCAGTGTCCGGCCCTGGCCCGGCGTTCCGATATCGTCGAGTGGGATGAGGCGTTAGGAACGCTGAAGGCCTGGCGGCGCACCTGTATCGGACGCCTGGTGATTAAGACCCAGCCGCTGGCGAAGCCGTCGGAGGAGGAGCTGCACCAGGCGATGCTCAACGGGATCCGCGAGAAGGGACTGAGCGTGCTCAGCTGGACGCCGGAGGCGGAGCAGCTGCGTCTGCGGCTACACTGTGCGGCGCGGTGGCTGCCGGAGGAGGCGTGGCCGGCCGTTGACGAGGCGTCGCTGCTGGCCTCGCTTGAACAGTGGCTGCTGCCGCAGATGGCGGGCGTCCATTCGCTGCGCGCCCTGAAGGCGCTGGACGTGCGTCAGGCGCTGCAAAACTGGCTGCCGTGGCCGCTGCGCCAGAAGCTGGACAGCGAGCTGCCCACGCACTATACGGTGCCGACCGGTAGCCGCATCGCCATTCGTTATCACGATGAAAACCCGCCGGCGCTGGCGGTGCGGATGCAGGAGATGTTTGGCGAAGCGACCACTCCGACTATCGCCCAGGGGCGCGTGCCGCTCGTGCTGGAGCTGCTTTCGCCGGCGCAGCGCCCGCTGCAGATCACCCGCGATTTAGGCGCCTTCTGGCAGGGGAGCTACCGCGAGGTGCAAAAAGAGATGAAAGGGCGCTATCCCAAGCACGTCTGGCCCGACGATCCGGCCAATACCGCCCCGACCCGGCGCACCAAAAAGTATTCGTAGCCGGAGAGTTCCCGGGTTGCGGCGTAAACGCCTTATCGGGGCTACCGGACCAGCACCGCCAGTAGCCCTGCTAAGCGCAGCGCGAGCAGGGGATGTTTTATACCTGGCTCCACAAAAAGATGCCGCCGCCCGCCAGCGCCAGCCAGGGGCCGAAGGCCAGAGGTTGTTCGAGCGAACGACGGGTTACCAGGCGCTGCAGCAGCGTCCAGACCAGACCGCTGGCGGAAGCCAGCAGCAGCGTCTGCGGCAGCGGCTGCCAGCCGAGCCACGCGCCGAGCGCTGCCAGCAGCTTGAAATCGCCGTAGCCCAGCGCCTCTTTACCGGTCAGCAGACGGAACACCCAGTACACCGACCACAGCGACAAATACCCGACCATCGCGCCAATGACCGCCTCCGCCAGCGGCGCGAAGGTATCGGAAAGATTGAACAGCAGACCGGCCCACAGCAGCGGCAGCGTCAGCCTGTCAGGCAGCAGCTGCGTTTGCGCGTCGATGGCGGCGAGGATCAGCAGTACGGACACGAAAATTAGCCCGCCCAGCAGCGGCATGCCCGGAGCCATCAGGTACCCCGCGAGTACAAACAGCGCGCCGGTCGTCAGCTCCATCAGGGGATAGCGACGCGAGATCGGCTGCCCGCAGCAGCGCGCGCGCCCCCTGAGCCATAAAAAGCTCAGCAGCGGGATATTGTCCCGCCAGGCGATAGGCTGACGGCACTGCGGGCAGAACGACGCGGGGAGGCAGAGATTCACCCCCTCTGCGCGTTCCATCATCAGCGGTAAACGATGGATAACGACGTTAAAAAAGCTGCCGAACGCCAGTCCGGACAGGAATAAAAAGCCGCCCCAGATTAACGGGAATTGCGCGGCGAACTCGGGTAACAGCGCGATATTTTCCATCTCTATTTTTTCTCCCCGGAGCGCCACTGCCCCTGCCACTGCCACGGCGTGCGCCCCTGCTCATCTTTGCGGCCGTTTTGCGCGAGCAGCAGCGTCAGCAGCGCCGGAGCCGTCTGGCGGGTCTGCAGCGTACCGTTAAACGTATAGCGCCCGTTGGGCGTCAGAACGCCCTGTCCTGCGAGGCTAAGCTGACGGGAGTCCTGGGTCAGGGCGACAGCCAGCGCGCCCGCCGGGGTACAGCTTAGTTTGCCGTTGACCTGGGCCAGTTCGAGCGACCCGGCGGGGGAGCTGAGCGCCGCGTCCCGCCACTGCACGGTGCTGGCGGTCATCTGTCGGCAACCGCCGGCGTTAAAGCGGGCCTCGGGCAGCGTCAGCACAACCTGACCGCGGGCCTCCAGCGGTATGCCGGATGCTAACCGCTGGCCGATCGTCCGGGCCGGCGCCGCGAGTCGTCCCTCGCGCACCACAACGTCGTTCAGACCGTGCAGCCAGGCCTGGCCGCGCAGGCCGGAGGGGTCGTTAAACGCGATATGCCAGCCGGGAAGCCACGACGAAAAGCCAAACTCCCAGCGTAAATGGGCGATGTCAAAACCGCGCCAGCTGGCCTGACGGGCTTCTCCTTGCCACAGGGTGCCCGTGGTTTCGCCGAGCCGCGCGCCGTCCGGTAGCGCCAGAGTGAGCAGCCGCGCCGGCGCGCTAAACAGCAGCCAGAAGAGATAGACCGCCGCCAGCAGCAGGGCGATAGTGAGTTTATTTTTCATCGCTGCGCTCCAGCACCAGCGTATTAATCGTCACCCAACCGGGCTGCTGCGCCACGGCGGTCACCGCCAGGGTGGCGGTGGTCATCCCCGCCTGCCCCAGCGCGTCCAGCCATGCCATCAGCGCCTGGAAATCGGCGGGCTGCACGGTAAGGCTCAGGCGGGAGCCCTGCGGCTGCAGGCGAACGATAGCGATACCGTGGCGGCCGGCTTCGCGCATAATCACCGTCGAGGGTTCTTCCGGAGCGGCAGAAGGTTTCCGCTGGTTAAGCTGCTGGAGAAGCGGGGTCTGCTGGCGCATCCACCGCAGGCTGGACTGCTCCCTGGCCAGCGTTTGCCGCCACTGCGCCTCGCGATTTTGCCAGGGCTGCCAGAAGGCGTAATAAATCAGGCCGATAATCAGCATGACGCCCATCCCCAGCAGCAGATGCCGTTCGCGGCGCGTACGCTGTTGCCATAAGGCGAGCAGGTTATCCATCGTTCCCCTCCAGCGTCAGACGCCCTTCAATACCGTCGGCGCGCGGCTTCATCTCGCCGGTCTGCACGCGAAACCCCGCCCGCGCCCGCTGGCTGAACTGCGCCAGGGCCTGCGATGAAACGGCGGATATCTCCAGCTGCAGCGCGTTGCGCCCGGCATCATAGCTCAGGGTGCGCAGGCGAATGCCCGGCGTTTCAGCGATGATTTGCTGTAGGGCGCCGAGCCGCGAGATGAGCTCCGGCCGGGCGCTCACGCTTTCCAGACGGCGCAGATGCTGCTGCATTTGCAGGCGTGGATTGACGAGATTTTTTTCCGCTTTGAACCACTGGCGGTAAAAATCACGACTGGCCTGCACGGCGGCGTCGGCCTGACGCGCCAGGGCGAGATGGTCGTGGAGGCGATTTCCGCTCCACAGCAGCAGTAGCGCCAGGGTTGCGACAATCGCCGGCCGCCAGCGTCGGGGCGTCGGCGGCCGGCGTTTCGCGGCAAAATTGCCCTGGCGTAAGCAGATTTTGCGCGCCTGCGGGTTGCTCGCCGCCAGCGCCAGCAAATCCTGCGCCGGGCGAGGCTGCCACGGCGCGGCGATATCCGGCGGCGGCGAGTAGCAGGCGATGGGCGCGAGGTCAGGCCAGTGAACCAGCAGTTCGCCGAGCCATGGGGTTTCCACCGCCATACCGCTGCACGTCTCGCAGCGAAACAGCCACTGTTCGCCGCAGCGTACGGCGCTCCAGCCGGTCGGGTTCTGCGGCAGGGTAAGGGCATCCGGCGTCAGGGCCAGCACGTTCAGTCCGAGCCCCTCGCACCAGGCCTGCCATGCGCGCATCTTCTCCCGCCCGACCACCGCCACGGCACAGTCGCTTTTATCCCGGTGGATCAGGGCAAAATGGCTCTCTTCGATCTCCGTTGCCAGCTGTTCTTCGAGTAAAAACGCCAGCGCCTGCTGCGCATTTCGGCGCGCGCCGGCGGGCAGGGTAACGCGATGAAACGCGCAGTCGCTGGCGGGCACCAGCACCCAGGCCGGATGACGCTGCGCCAGCAGGCTGAGCGTCGGGTCGCCAGCGTCAGGATGCCACTCGCCAGTCTGCGCCGCGTCGCCCGGCGCGGCCAGCCGCCATATCGCCGTCGCGGCATCGGGATTGAGGCGAATAATCAGCACGGCGGCGGAAAAAGTATGGTGGTTATTCATCGGCTACCCAATAGATTCCGTAGCGCCGCTGGACGACGCTGAAGGTTCGCCCCTGCTTTTGCAGGAGACTGCGTTGCTGATAGCGGGCGCTGCCCATCACCACGCTGAATGTGGCGATAAAGCGCTCGCTGTGCACCGCCAGCCACGGACGCGCGGCGGCGGTATCGGTTTTTTGTAATAGCGGCTGCGACAGGAAGGCGGCGACGCTGCTCCAGCCGGTGGTCGCGCGGGCCTGCAGCAGCTGCCGGGCTTCGACGAGGGTGAGTTCAGCGGGGAAGAGCGCCGCCAGCAGCGCGGCCTGAGCGGGCTGCAGGGTATTGACGTTCACCTGCAGCGTCTCGTCCGCCAGGGCGCAGACGTAGGGCAGCAGACGCTGATAGAGCGCGGCGTCCATCCCGGCCAGCAGACGCAGCTCGCTGACGTCCTGCAGCGGCTGATTGCCGGTCAGATAGCCGGGGGATTGCGCCATATAGACTTCGTCTTCCGCGCCGTTCAGCAGCGCCTGGCGATCGCTATCCACCCAGTCGCGCAGGGCGGCGGTCAGCTGTAAGGCGCGCAGCGGCTCGCTGCCGAGGTTCTCCAGCAGTCGGGTAAAAACCTGCGCGGGATAAGGGATTTCAACGCTTTCGTCGCCGCTGAGCTGGTTAATGGCGTTGAGGTTGAAGCAGGCCTGAGCGTCGGTAATCGTGGCGTAGATCTCGCCATCATTGACCGCAAAGCGGCGCCCCTGCTGGGCCCAGTTCTGCGCCAGATGGGTCTGGTTCGGCGAGTCGAGCGCGTCGCGTTGCAGCAGCGCCGCCGCCAGGGTTTCCGCCCCCAGCGCGTACCATTTAGCCTGCAGGTTATCGAGGGTAGTGGCGGTTTGCTGATACATCCGCGCGCTGCGTTCGGTCATGGCGCTCGCCAGCACCATCATCAGAGCGAGGATCAGCAGCACCATAAGCAGGGCGACGCCGCGCTGGCGGGTATTCATTGGCTGCCTCCCGACGTAAGCAGAAACAGCCGGCGGATCTCGCCGGACTGCTCCAGCGTCAGGGTGACTTCCAGCCCCTGCGGCAGCGTCTGCGTCTGCTGCCATTCATCCTGCCAGCGGCCGCTGGCGTAAAAGCGCAGGCGAAACGCCTGCACGTTGCGCTGCATAACGGTCACCGTGGGCAGACTACCGGGCAGCGGGTCCTGCTGGTCGTAGCTCAGACGCTCCAGCCGATCCCCGCGCAGGCGGTAGCTGACGTTCTGAATTTCCGAACGCGGCAGGATCCCCAAAGGATTGGGCCAGCCGTTGCGGTTAAAGGCGATCGCCCAGTCGTCGCTGCCGAGCTGAAAACGTCCGGCAAAAAAGAGGCTCGCGCTGTCGCGGCTGCGGCGGGGAATGATTTGGCTAAAGTCCGCCGCCATCTGGCTGAACGTTAGCTGTAACGCCTGCATGCGCCCGCCCTTATCGCGGGTGAGCGTATCGGCGCGCATCACGTTTTGCAGCACCGTGACCGCAGCGACGCTGAGCGCGGCGAGGATAGCCAGCGCCAGCAGCATTTCGACGAGGGTAAATCCGCGAGCGCGCTGGATCATGGCGGCGTCACGTAGGTGCGCAGCGAAGAGACGGGCATTTTATCGCTTTTGGCGCGGCGGACTTCAACGTCCAGCGCCCGCAGCTGCGGCAGGTCGGTCTCCACCCCCTGCCAGCGAATGTGCCAGCTGACGCCCGCCGCCTGCACCGTGGTTTCCGACCAGCTCAGCGCGGGCCAGCGATTTTCCAGCCGGAGCTGCACCAGCTGATTATCCGCCAGCCAGCCGGCCAGGGTTTTCTCCTCCATACGACCCAGCTGGCGGGTTTGCTGGAGCGTGGCCTGCATCACCGCCAGCCCGGCGAGGGCGAAGACCGCCAGGGCGACCATCACTTCAATCAGCGTCATACCGGCCTGCTTTTTCATGGCGCCTCCTGCGGTTCGGGCAGGCTTTCGCCGCGCGCATTAAACGCGATACCCGGTCCCTCGCCGACGGTCAACCGGAACGGCGTCATCTCACCGCCGGGAAAGATCAGCACATCGGGATTGTCGCCCGGCGTCCAGGCCTCGCCCTGCGGAAAAGTGAGATGCAGCGTGTTCCCGGCGACGCTGCCCGAGGTGGCGACGCGTCCGGCGCGCAGGGGGAGCCAGCGATAGCCGTTCCAGTCGTCGCCGGCCGGGGGCGGGTCGTTGCTTTCGCGGGGCTGTAAGACCAGAAACTGCCAGCGATCGGGATGCACCGAGGCGCCAAAAAACTGGCCGGTTTGCAGCCCTCGCTGCTGGACAAAGCGCAGCTGCGCCTCAAAGCGCGCCAGCGCCTGCGCCGAGCTATCGTCGCGCGAGGCGGGGAAGGCCAGCATCACCATGCCCGCGCTGACGCCGATCAGCAGCAAAATGAGCATCATCTCCAGCAACGTAAAGCCGCGCTGTCGCACTATTTCTTCCCGATTGTCCAGTTGCCGATATCGTCATTGCTCTCCGGTACGCCGTCCGGCCCGAGGCTGAAAATATCCACCTGTCCGTGCTGGCCGGGGCTCAGCAGCTGGTAATCGCTGCCCCAGGGATCCTGCGGCAGACGGCGAATATAGCCGCCTTCAGGATAGTTGCGCGCGTGCGGCTCGGCCGATGGCGCGCTGACCAGCGCCTGCAGCCCCTGCTCGGTGGTGGGATAGCGGCTGTTATCCAGTTTGTACATGTCCAGCGCCCCCTCGAGCGCCACAAGATCGCTGACCACTTTTTGCCGGTCGGCCTTTTCCTTGTTGCCCATCAGGTTGGGCACCACGAGGCTGGCGAGCACGCCGAGGATAACAATCACCACCATGATTTCCAGTAAGGTGAATCCGCGCTGTCGTTGCATATTTTTCTCCATTAGAACAATTACATACTCATCAGGGTATTGAGCTGCAGTATCGGTTGCAGGATGGCGAGGACGATAAACAGCACCATGCCGGCCATCGCCACTATTAGCAAAGGTTCAAACAGGCTGAGGGCCAGCTGAATTTGCGCGCTCAAATCCCGGTCCTGGTTATCCGCCGCGCGCTCCAGCATGCCGTTGAGCTCGCCGCTCTGTTCGCCGCTGGCGACCATGTAGCGCATCATCGGCGGGAACAGCTGGGTCATTTCGAGCGCGCGATGCAGGCTGACGCCTTCGCGAACCGCGTCGCTGGCGGCTTCCAGCTGGCGCTTCGCCCAGGCGTTGCTTAATACTTCCGCGCTGATGCGCATCGCCAGCAGCAGCGGAACGGCGCTGGCGTTGAGAATGCTCAGGGTGCGGGCGTAGCGGGCGCTGTTAACGCTGCGCGCGACCCGGCCAATCAGCGGCAGGCGCAGCAGCAGCCTGTGCCAGGCCAGCCGCTTTGCCGGCTGCCGCAGCAGGTAGCGCAGCAGCAGAGCGACGAGCACGGCGGCCAGCAGCAGCCACGGACCGGCGGCGCGCAGCACATCGCTCATCGCCATCAGCAGGCGGGTGGAAAACGGCAGCGCCTGCTTAAGGTGGATAAACTGCTCGACAACCTTCGGCACCACCGTCGATAGCAGAATGACGATCACGCTGACCGCCACCAGGGTCAGCACGATGGGGTAAATCATCGCCTGCAGCAGCCGGGCGCGCAGCTGCTGGCGCTGTTCGGTATAGTCCGCCAGCCGGTTCAGCACGCCGTCGAGGTGGCCGGAGGCTTCTCCGGCGGCGACCATCGCGCAGTAGAGCGCGTCGAAGCAGCCCGGGTAGCCGCGCATCGCTTCCGCCAGCGAATGGCCTTCCAGCACTTTGCCGCGCACGCCGGCAATCAGGGTTTTCAGCTGGTTTTTTTCACACTGCTGGGCCACCGCGTCGAGCGCTTTTTCCAGCGGGATGGCGGCGGCGACCAGCGTCGCCAACTGGCGGGTAACGAGGGCGAGATCGCGGGCGTTGGTGCGGCGAATAAAGCGCAGTTGCCCGCCGCTGCCGGCTGCCGGGGCGATGTCCAGCGCCAGCCAGCCCTTTTCCCTCAGCAGCTGGCGAGCGTGGCGGGCGGAGTCCGCCTGCTGGACGCCGCGCCGGGTTTTACCGTTTTCATCAACAGCCTGATAGCGAAAAAGCGCCATGTCAGGAGGCCTCCGCGATCTGCTGTTCGCTAACCCGCAGCACCTCTTGCCAGCTGGTGATCCCCGCCAGCGCCTTTTCCCGTCCGGCGTGGCGCAGGGTGATATAGTCCGCCCCCAGCTGCTGGATCAGCGTCACCTCGTTTTCGCCGCGGTGGATTGCCATACGCACGCGATCGTCCACCAGCAGCAGTTCGTGAATGCCGGTACGTCCGCGATAGCCGGTAAAGCCGCACTCGGCGCAGCCCCGGGGCTGCCAGAGCGCCGTGCCGGGAGCGATCTCCATCTGGCGGGCGGCGTCGGCATTGGCCGGTTCCTGCTGGCGACAGTGCGGGCAGAGCCGGCGCACCAGCCGCTGCGACATCACCGCCAGCAGCGAGGTGGAGAGCAGAAAAGGCTCCACGCCCATATCCTGCAGGCGCGAGATGGCGCCCAGCGCGCTGTTGGTGTGGAGCGTTGAGAGCACCAGATGACCGGTTAGCGAAGCCTGAACGGCGATCTGCGCCGTTTCGCCGTCGCGAATTTCGCCCACCAGCACCACGTCAGGGTCCTGGCGCAAAATGGCGCGCAGCCCGCGGGCAAAGGTCATATCGACTTTCGCGTTAACCTGGGTCTGACCGATGCCCTCCAGCTCATATTCGATAGGATCTTCAATGGTCATGATGTTGCGCTCGCGGGCATCGAGGCGGCTCAGCGCGGCGTAGAGGGTGGTGCTTTTTCCCGAACCGGTCGGCCCGGTCACCAGCACGATGCCGTGCGGGCGGGCGATCAGTCCATCCACCTGCTGAAGCAGCGCGGGCGACATGCCGAGGGTCAGCAGGTCGAGATTGACGCTGTTTTTATCGAGCAGACGCAGCACCACGCGTTCGCCGTAGCTCGACGGCAGGGTGGAGACGCGCACGTCAACGGCGCGTCCGCCAATGCGCAGCGCCATGCGACCGTCCTGAGGAATGCGCTTTTCGGTGATATCAAGGCTCGCCATCACCTTAATGCGCGAGATCAGCAGCGCAGCGAGGCGGCGCTGGGGGCGCAGAATTTCGCGCAGTACGCCGTCGACGCGAAAGCGAATTTGCAGGTGGCGTTCATAGGTTTCGATATGAATATCCGACGCTTTCTCTTTGATAGCCTCGGTGAGCATGGCGTTAATCAGGCGGATAATCGGCGCGTCGTCTTCGCTATCCAGCAGGTCGTCGGTGTCCGGCAGCTCTTCGGCAAGGGTGTACAGATCCAGCTCGTTGCCGATATCCGCCATCATGCGCCGGGCCTCGGCGGAGTCGCGCTGATAGCTCAGCACCAGCAGCTTTTCGAACGCCTCCGCTTCCAGTCGCTCGAGGCTGAACGGCATCCCGGCCACCCTGCGGGCTTCCAGCAGCGCCTGCGGCGCGGTGGCGGCGAGGCAGAAAACCTCGCAGCTTTCGCCGTTGCTCAGGAGCATCACGTTGTGCGCGCGGGCGTAGCCGAAGGGGAGCAGCGGGCGTCGTTCAGCGGCGGGGGTCATAGATTGCCTCCCAGATTGAAGGCGTCGATGGCGGCGCTGACCTGGCGGAACGCGGCGGTATCCTGGCGCGGGTAGATCTCCAGCAGATCGTTACTCAGCATCGCGTCGTTGTTCTCTTTGCCGCGCTGTTTGCTCTGGGCGTCGTTAAACGCGGTGTACTGCCCGGATGAAGCCTGACGGTACTCGTCGCGGTCGCGGATCACCGTCGGGCGGATAAACAGCATCAGGTTGCGCTTGGAGACCTTTTTGCTGGTGGAGCGGAACAGCGCGCCAATCACCGGGATATCGCCGAGCAGAGGGACTTTGTCGGCGGTGTCGGAGACGCTTTTATCCAGCAGTCCGCCGACGACCACCGTTTCGCCGCTGCCGACCAGCACGGCGTTATTGACCGTACGGGTATTGAAGGTCGCGCCGAGATCCGAGCTGGTGCTGGAGGCGGCGTCCGCCACGCTGGAGACCTCCTGTTCGATCTCCAGCAGAACCGAATCGCCTTCGTTGATCTGCGGCTTCACTTTTAGCTTGATGCCGACGGTTTTGCGCTCGACGGTATTGAAGATGTTATCGCCGGAGGTGGTTTGCGAGCCGGTCAGCACCGGGACCTCCTGGCCGACGTTAAAGGTGGCTTCCATGTTGTCGAGGGTGACGATACTCGGCGTCGCGAGAATATCGTTCTTGGTGCTGCTGGAGAGGGCGGTTAACAGCATCGCCCAGTTGCCCTGGTAGAAGCCGGCGGCAATGCCGTTGAAGGAGCTTAAGGCGCTTGCCAGCGAGCTGCTGACGGTGCCGTCTTTGTTGTACTGGTTGGCCCCGGCGATGGCCGTGGATATCGGCAGACCGCTGTTGGTGAACTGGGTCATCCCGGCATTTTTATTGGCCCACTGGATGCCGAGGTTCAGACCGTCAGCGTCCTGCACTTCGGCGATAATCGCTTCGACCAGTACCTGCGGGCGGCGGATATCCAGCTGGGCGATCACCCGCTCCAGATCGTTCATTACGTCCGGGGCGGCGGTGACAATCAGGGCGTTGGTCTGACCGTGCGCTTTGATAATGATATTTTTATCCAGCGCCGCCACCGGTTTCGCGGCCTGCTTTTCGCTCTGCATCGTGCTGCTGATGCCGGTCAGCACTTCCACCAGGTCGGAGGCTTTGGCGTATTTCAGGTAGATCACTTTGGTATTGCCCTGGGTCGCCTGCTGGCGGTCGAGCTGCTTAATCATGGCGATGATCCGCTGGCGGGAGTTCGGCTCGCCGCTGACCAGCACCGCGTTGGTGCGTTCATCGGCCACCACGTTGGCGACCATTGAGCCGGGCAGCGCCGATTTGCTGGTGTCTTTGTTGAGTTCGGTCACCAGCTTGACTACATCGGCGGCGGAGGCCCAGGCGAGGGGAACGGTCACCACGCTGCGGTCTCCGGCGTTATCGACGCGTTCGACGATGGTTAGCAGGCGCTTGATGACCGCCGCGCGGCCGGTCATCAGCAGGACGTTGGAGGGTTCATAGTGCACCACGCTGCCCGCGCCGGCGTTATCGTTAAGCTGGCGCAGCAGCGGTGCCAGATCGCGGGCCGCGACGTTGGTCAGGGGCACGACGCGGGTGACGACCTCATCGCCAATGCCCGGCGCGGCATCGCTCGCCACCGGCACCGCGGCGGTTTTCGCATCCTTCGAACGAACGACTTTCAGGACGCCGTTATTCATATTAATCACCGCGAAGCCATAGACATCGAGGACGCTGAGGAAGAATTGATAATATTGCTCTTCGTTGAGCATATCGTAGCTGCGCACGGTAATGGTGCCGCGTACGCTGGGATCGATAATGACCGTTTTATTCAGGTTTTTACTCACCGTATTGATAAATTCCTGAATATCGGTGCCCTTAAAGCTGGCGGAAAACTCTTCCGCCGCGGCCGGTTTGAATAACAGCGCGGCGAATACCAGCAGTATCAGGGAAAATGGGCGAATGACGTTGGCGATGATCAATTATTCATCCCTCAGGGCTAGATAAATATCTTGTTTCTGGCCGTCGCGTTCAACGGTAAGGGTTATTTCAGTTAATTCCGGTAGCTGGGCTAATGCCTGGCGGGACTGTTCTTTATCGCGAAGATCCAGGCCGTTCAGGGCTATCGCCAGATCGTTTTCCTTGAGACCCGCCTGGCGAAATAGCGCCGGGTCTTTGCCCGGATTCAGACGATATCCGCTGAGCTTGTCGTTAACCATGACCGGCGAAATATTGAGGTAATGAAGAATATTTTGCGGCTGCGCGCGGAGCTCCTGCGCCAATTGGCGGGCTGGCGGCGCGGCGCTATTTTTGCCGGCGGCGGGCGGGTCGTTAAACAGCGGGATAGCCTCATTTCTGCCGCGGTAATTAACAATCAGGCGGTCGGGGAAAATAGCGACGATTTTCGCCTCTCCGCCCGGCGTGCTATCGCCAATCCCGAGGCTAACCTGTTGATTCCCTTTCATCATGATGGCAATGGCGCGAGAGGGATCGGTGCTGGCGAGCAGGCCGGTAACGCGCAGTTTGAGCGCCGATACGGGCGCCTGGTCGAGGTTGCCGCCGTGCGCGGAGGCGGAGGTTTTCTCCGCAAGGCCAAACAGCGTAAAGCGCGGCAGCGCCGTTTCCGGGGAGGGGGTTGCGGGCGCAGTCATATCGGCAGGGCTCAATGCGTTATCCGTAAAGTTTACCGGGAGAATTATTTTCCAGGTTAATTGGGCGAGCTGCTGGCAGATAAAAAATAATATGATGGACGTCACAATATGAGGCGCGTAATTAATTATTTTTTTATTTGATATTGTTAATCTCATCACGGAATTATGCATTTTTATTCCTTTGCTCATTCTATTTCCCTCAGCAAAAGGTACCGCCCTGCCGATATTGGTGGGGCTTTTTTTATTGTGAGCGTGCTTATTGCGGGAATCTGCGTAGGTCGCTGCGAATCATAAAGAGTTTGGCTGTTGCGGTCGTCATTCCCTTTTTATTTTTTCTCCTCCGGCCGCCTACGCCCCCACGTAATGAGCGAATGGATGATTGAACCGGAGAGAGCAAGAATATCTAATTATCGGCGCTTTAAAGATATGCTCGTTATTTTTTTATGGTGCTTAAGTGCGCCAGGAATAGTTTCGCGTATATAACACTTCATATAATTTAATCAGCATGTATAGGGACTATCGAATGCTCAGATATACCCGTAATGCCCTGGTTCTGGGATCGCTGGTTTTACTTAGCGGCTGCGATAACGGATCCTCTTCTTCTTCCTCTGGAAATCCCGACACTCCTGGTAATCAGGATGTGGTTGTACGTTTACCTGACGTTGCCGTACCCGGCGAAGCGGCCACGGCGACAGAAAAGCAGGCGGTCATTCACCTGGTGGATATCGCCGGCATTACCAGCAGTAGCGCTGCGGACTACAGCAGTAAAAACCTCTACTTATGGAACAACGAAACCTGCGACGCGCTGAGCGCGCCGGTAGCGGACTGGAATGACGTCAGCACCACGCCGAGCGGCAGCGATAAATATGGCCCGTACTGGGTGATCCCGCTCAACAAAGAGAGCGGCTGTATTAACGTTATCGTTCGCGACGGCACCGATAAGCTGATCGATAGCGACCTGCGGGTGTCGTTTGGCGACTTTACCGATCGTACGGTATCGGTGATCGCCGGCAACAGCGCGGTCTATGACTCCCGCGCCGACGCCTTCCGCGCCGCTTTTGGCGTCGCGCTGGCCGAAGCCCACTGGGTCGATAAAAATACGCTGCTGTGGCCGGGCGGGCAGGATAAGCCCCTCGTGCGCCTCTACTACAGCCACAGCAGTAAAGTGGCGGCCGACGGCGAAGGCAAATTTACCGACCGCTACCTGAAACTGACGCCGACTACCGTCAGCCAGCAGGTCAGCATGCGCTTCCCGCACCTTTCCAGCTATGCGGCCTTTAAGCTGCCGGACAACGCCAACGTTGACGAGCTGCTGCAGGGTGAAACGGTCGCCATTGCCGCCGCAGAGGACGGGATCCTGATTTCCGCCACCCAGGTACAGACGGCGGGCGTGCTGGATGATACCTATGCCGAAGCGGCGGAAGCCCTGAGCTACGGCGCGCAGCTGGCCGACGGCGGCGTCACCTTCCGCGTCTGGGCGCCGACCGCTCAGCAGGTGGATGTGGTGGTCTACAGCGCGGACAAAAAAGTGATTGGCAGCCATCCGATGACCCGCGACAGCGCTTCCGGCGCGTGGTCGTGGCAGGGCGGTAGCGATCTGAAAGGCGCGTTCTACCGCTATGCGATGACGGTTTATCACCCGCAGTCGCGCAAGGTTGAACAGTACGAAGTCACCGACCCGTATGCGCATAGCCTGTCGACCAACTCGGAGTACAGCCAGGTGGTCGATCTCAACGACAGCGCCCTGAAGCCTGACGGCTGGGATAGCCTGACGATGCCGCATGCCCAGAAGACAAAAGCGGATTTAGCGAAGATGACGATTCATGAATCGCATATTCGCGATCTCTCCGCCTGGGACCAGACCGTTCCGGCCGAACTGCGCGGTAAATACCTTGCGCTGACCGCCGGCGACAGCAATATGGTGCAGCATCTGAAGAAGCTCTCCGCTTCAGGCGTCACGCACGTTGAACTGCTGCCGGTCTTCGATCTGGCAACGGTGAACGAGTTCAGCGACAAAGTCGCCGATATTCAGCAGCCGTTCAGCCGCCTGTGCGAAGTGAACAGCGCGGTGAAAAGCAGCGAGTTCGCCGGATACTGCGACAGCGGCTCCACCGTGGAAGAGGTGCTGAATCAGCTTAAGCAGAGCGATAGCCAGGATAATCCGCAGGTGCAGGCGCTGAATACGCTGGTGGCGCAGACCGACTCCTACAACTGGGGCTACGATCCGTTCCACTACACGGTTCCGGAAGGCTCCTACGCGACCGATCCGGAAGGCACGACGCGCATCAAAGAGTTCCGCACCATGATTCAGGCGATCAAGCAGGATCTGGGGATGAACGTCATTATGGACGTGGTATACAACCACACCAACGCCGCGGGCCCGACCGACCGCACGTCGGTGCTGGATAAGATCGTACCCTGGTACTATCAGCGTCTGAATGAAATTACCGGCAGCGTTGAATCCGCCACCTGCTGTTCCGACTCTGCGCCGGAGCATCGGATGTTCGCCAAGCTGATCGCCGATTCGCTGGCGGTGTGGACCACGGACTATAAAATCGATGGCTTCCGCTTCGATCTGATGGGCTATCACCCGAAAGCGCAAATTCTCTCGGCGTGGGAGCGCATTAAGGCCCTGAACCCGGATATCTACTTCTTCGGCGAAGGCTGGGACTCGAACCAGAGCGACCGCTTTGAAATCGCCTCGCAGATCAACCTGAAAGGTACCGGCATCGGCACGTTCTCCGATCGCCTGCGCGACTCCGTGCGCGGCGGCGGCCCGTTCGATTCCGGCGATGCGCTGCGTCAGAACCAGGGCGTCGGCAGCGGCGCGGGCGTGTTGCCAAACGAACTCGCCAGCCTGAGCGATGACCAGGTGCGTCATCTGGCCGATCTGACCCGTCTGGGCATGGCCGGTAACCTCGCTGACTTTGTGATGATCGACAAAGACGGTGCGGTGAAGAAAGGCAGCGAAATTGACTATAACGGCGCGCCTGGCGGCTATGCCGCAGACCCGACGGAAGTCGTCAACTATGTTTCGAAGCACGACAACCAGACGCTGTGGGACATGATCAGCTATAAAGCGTCCCTGGAAGCCGACCTGGCGACCCGCGTTCGCATGCAGGCCGTTTCGCTGGCGACGGTGATGCTCGGGCAGGGGATCGCTTTCGACCAGCAGGGTTCTGAACTGCTGCGCTCGAAATCCTTTACCCGCGACTCCTACGACTCCGGCGACTGGTTCAACCGCGTGGATTATTCCCTGCAGGATAACAACTACAACGTTGGGATGCCGCGCATCAGCGATGACGGCAGCAACTATGACGTGATTACTCGCGTCAAAGAGATGGTTGCCACTCCGGGCGAAGCGGAGCTGAAGCAGATGACCGCGTTCTACCAGGAGCTGACCGAGCTGCGTAAATCCTCCCCGCTGTTCACCTTAGGCGACGGCAGCGCGGTGATGAAGCGCGTTGATTTCCGTAATACCGGTTCAGACCAGCAGGCCGGTCTGCTGATTATGACCGTGGATGATGGAGTGAAAGCGGGCGCCAGCCTGGATAGCCGTCTTGACGGCCTGGTGGTGATGATTAACGCCGCGCCGGAAAGCCGTACGCTGAATGAGTTTGCCGGTGAAACGCTGCAGCTGAGCGCGATCCAGCAGGCGGCGGGCGAAAATTCGCTGGCAAACGGCGTGCAGATTGCCGCTGATGGCACGGTCACGCTGCCGGCATGGTCTGTGGCGGTGCTGGAAATGCCGCAGGGCGATGCCCAGGGCGCCGGGCTGCCGGTCAGCAGCAAGTAAGACCTGAACCTCCCGGCCCGCGGCGTCATAACCGCGGGCCGGGATGGCGTGTCTTGATTAAGGAGAAGCCCGTGCTTGTTCGT
Source organism: Klebsiella sp. Q11 (assembly GCF_964241505.1). Taxonomy (NCBI): domain Bacteria; kingdom Pseudomonadati; phylum Pseudomonadota; class Gammaproteobacteria; order Enterobacterales; family Enterobacteriaceae; genus Klebsiella; species Klebsiella sp. Q11. The sequence goes on along the minus strand of NZ_CAXSXW010000010.1, from coordinate 65,060 downwards.
CAGCAAGAGCCGTACCCGCAGTCCGCGCCCCCGACGGTAGTTGGAAAAATGGTGCAGATCCCCTATGTGACCGTACCGCTGTACGCCGCGCTGCTGATTGCGCTCGGCTGGTTCGGCGGCGAGCAGTGGCGGAATAAGCCCGAGCCGCAGCAGATAAGGCAGCCGGTAGCGCATGCGGCGTTAGTGCCGCTGAATCAACCGGCGGTCAAAACTGCCGTGACGGCGGTTAAAGCCGAGCCAGAAATGAAGGCTGAACCAGAAATAGCGATCGATGAAGATACTCTGCCGCCTCTGCGCTATAGCGCGCACGTCTACGCCTCGCTGGCGGAGAAACGCAGCATTGTATTAAACGGACAGTCCTGGAAGGAGGGCGACTCGCCGCTGCCGAACCTGGTTATTGAGCAGATTCAGCAGGATCTCACCGTATTTAGCTTCAACGGTAAAACGTTTACCCTCGCGGCGCTGGATGACTGGCCGGGCGGGGCGATTGAGGAGAGTCCGCAGGCTGAATAAAATAGTGCGAGCGGAATAAAAATAAGCGCTATTTATTGCCGCGCAGGCTATCAATAAATGGCGCCAGCTGGCGATTAAACTGGCTGCATTTTGTGGCTTCCGGGGTACTGTCCTGCTGGAGCTGTTGATATAGCTGCGCGCTGCGCTGGCTTAGCAGATTATCGTCAATATTCGCCCATCCGCGTTTTTTACCCACGTTTATTGCCGCACGATTAATCGCTTCATCGGCGGGCAGATCGCTGCGGTTGCATTTATTCTTCAGATAGCGCGCCCCGGCGGCGACGGAGGCGAGCTGCTCAAGCTGGGCCTGACCGCTCACGGCAGGACTGAGGGTTGTCGAACGATTTTGCTGACAGCCTGAGAGCAGGGCGACCGCCATAAGCGGGAATAGAATAAAGTTGCGCATAATATATTAATCGGAAAAATTAATTGGCTGACAGTTTAACAAATATTTGTCCGCAGTCATCAGAAAATCTGCCAAATTATCAATGTTAAGCGGCTCGCTTTTTTATCATTGTCGTCTTTTAAATTTGTTTTTCTTTCACCTGCATGATTTTTCTTTTATGGCGGAAATACTATTTTCCGGCGTTGCCGTTCCGCTTTCTTTTGGCGGCATGTAGAAGGATACGGACGGACATGTTTATGTTGTTAAAAAACATAATAATTTCCCTTTTGTTACCTGATGAGCATGTAAAATGCTGGTTAAGAATGTCGCGGTTTAGTGCTATCCTGTATCGCCTGGACAACAAGTACCGTGTCCCTAACTATTCTGTCGATGAAGCCGGTAACAATGTGATTTGTATGGTGAATTTTTAAAGTGAAAATCATGCGAGCGACATGATAACGCGTCGCGCAGTTCATAAATGGTCGCCTGAAAGCCAAAACGGTCGGGCGTCAATTTGAGAGATTTCTTCTTTCCCCCAATCGGGGAAACATTGAGAATCAGGCCTTTACGCCTGTAAGTTGCGGAGAAAAAGCATGGCGGGAGATGACCGCGAGCCGATCGGACGTAAGGGGAGACCCTCGCGCCCGGCAAAACAAAAGGTAACTCGCCGTCGGGTCCGGGAAGAGGACTACGACGACGATTACGATGATGATGACTATGAGGATGAAAAACCGATGCCGCGGAAAGGAAAAGGCAAAGGCGGCAAACCCCCTCGTCGTAAACGCGCCTGGCTATGGCTGCTGATTAAGATTGGGGTCGTCTGCGCGGTGTTGATTGCCGCCTATGGCGTCTACCTCGATCAGAAAATCCGCAGCCGCATCGACGGTAAAGTCTGGGATCTGCCCGCGGCGGTTTATGGCCGGATGGTCAACCTTGAGCCGGATATGCAGATCAGCAAAAACGAAATGGTGCGCCTGCTCAATGCCACGCAGTATCGCCAGGTGAGTGCGATGACGCGCCCGGGCGAATACACGGTACAGGCCAACAGTATCGAGATGATCCGCCGTCCGTTCGATTTCCCGGACAGTAAAGAAGGGCAGGTGCGCGCGCGTCTGACCTTTAATGGCGATCGTCTGGACACCATCGAGAATATGGATAACAACCGCCAGTTCGGTTTCTTCCGTCTCGATCCGCGCCTGATCACCATGCTGCAATCGGCCAACGGCGAACAGCGTCTGTTTGTTAAGCGCAACGGCTTCCCGGATCTGCTGGTCGATACCCTGCTGGCGACGGAAGATCGTCATTTCTACGAACACGACGGCATCAGCCTCTACTCGATTGGCCGCGCGGTGCTGGCGAACCTGACCGCCGGGCGTACGGTGCAGGGGGCGAGTACGCTGACCCAGCAGCTGGTGAAGAACCTGTTCCTCTCCAGCGAACGTTCGTACTGGCGCAAGATTAATGAAGCCTATATGGCGCTGATCGTCGATGCCCGCTACAGCAAGGATCGTATCCTTGAGCTGTACATGAACGAGGTGTACCTCGGTCAGAGCGGCGATAACGAGATCCGCGGCTTCCCGCTGGCGAGCCTCTATTACTTTGGTCGTCCGGTGGAAGAGCTGAGCCTCGATCAGCAGGCGCTGCTGGTGGGGATGGTAAAAGGCGCGTCGGTCTACAACCCGTGGCGTAACCCGAAGCTGGCGCTGGAGCGACGCAACCTCGTGCTGCGTCTGCTGCAGCAGCAGCAGGTTATCGATCAGGAGCTGTATGACATGCTGAGCGCGCGTCCGCTGGGCGTACAGCCGCGCGGCGGGGTGATCTCTCCGCAGCCGGCGTTTATGCAGATGGTGCGCCAGGAGCTGCAGGCGAAACTGGGCGACAAAGTAAAAGATCTCTCCGGCGTGAAGATCTTTACCACCTTCGACTCGGTCGCGCAGGACGCGGCGGAAAAAGCGGCGACGGAAGGTATTCCGGCGCTGAAGAAACAGCGTAAGCTGCCGGATCTGGAAACCGCGATGGTGGTGGTCGACCGCTTCACCGGCGAGGTGCGGGCGATGGTCGGCGGCGCGGAGCCGCAGTTTGCCGGCTATAACCGCGCGATGCAGGCGCGCCGTTCAATTGGTTCACTGGCAAAACCGGCGACCTATCTGACCGCGCTAAGCCAGCCGAACCAGTATCGTCTCAATACCTGGATTGCCGATGCGCCTATCTCGATTCGCCTGTCCAACGGCCAGACGTGGTCGCCGCAGAACGACGATCGTCGCTACAGCGATAGCGGTAAAGTGATGCTGGTTGACGCGCTGACGCGTTCAATGAACGTGCCGACCGTGAACCTTGGGATGGCGCTGGGTCTGCCGGCGGTGGTCGATACCTGGACTAAGCTGGGCGCGCCGAAGAATCAGCTGAACGCCGTGCCGTCTATGCTGCTGGGGGCGCTGAACCTGACGCCGATTGAAGTGGCGCAGGCGTTCCAGACCATTGCCAGCGGGGGTAACCGCGCACCGCTGTCCGCGCTGCGTTCCGTTATCGCTGAAGATGGTACCGTGCTCTATCAGAGCTATCCGCAGGCGGAACGCGCGGTGCCGGCGCAGGCGGCGTATATGACGCTATGGACCATGCAGCAGGTGGTGCAGCGCGGTACCGGTCGCCAGCTGGGCGCGAAGTATCCGGGCCTGCATCTGGCGGGTAAAACCGGGACCACCAACAACAACGTTGATACCTGGTTTGCCGGTATTGACGGCGGTCAGGTGACCATTACCTGGGTGGGTCGCGATAATAACCAGCCGACCAAGCTGTACGGCGCCAGCGGCGCGATGTCAATTTATCAGCGCTACCTGGCTAACCAGACGCCGACGCCGCTGGTGCTGACTCCGCCTGAAGACGTGGTGGATATGGGCGTCGATGGCAGCGGTAACTTTGTCTGCAGCGGCGGCATGCGCTCGCTGCCGGTATGGACGACCACGCCGGACGCGCTGTGCCGCCAGGGCGAACAGATCCAACAGCAGCAGCTTGAGCAGCAGCAGGCGAATAACCCGTTCAATCAGTCCGGGCAGCAGCCGCAGCAGCAAAATCAGCAGCAGCAACCGCCGAAGCAGGAGAAGAGCGATGGCGTAGCGGGCTGGATTAAGGATATGTTCGGCAGCAATTAACCCGCCGCTGCATCCTGTAAACCGGCGCTGTGTCGGTTAAATGGAGGCGGAAATATAGGCCCTCTACTACCCCGGTAGTAGGGGGCCTTTTTATCTCTGTCATTTAATTAACAGCCGTTTAACCCCACACTTACCGTCTGGTTATTTATTCATCCTTTGATCGCTCACAGGGGGCATATTTCTTGCCTTGCCGCGCGCGTTTCGCCTATTATGTCACCCGTTATAATAATAATTCTCGTTTACGTTATCATTCACTTCTATTAGAGATATACCCATGGCGCGTCTTAAAACTGCTCAGCCAAATCACTCGCTGCGTAAAATCGCAGTTGTAGTAGCCACGGCGGTTAGCGGCATGTCTGTTTATGCACAGGCGGCAGTTGAACCGAAAGAAGAAACCATTACCGTCACCGCCGCTCCGGCCCCGCAGGAGAGCGCCTGGGGACCGGCAGCGACCATCGCGGCGAAACATTCGGCTACCGCAACAAAAACCGATACCCCCATCGAAAAAACGCCGCAGTCTATTTCCGTGGTGACCCGTCAGGAAATGGAGATGAAGCAGCCGACGACGGTGAAAGAAGCGCTGGCCTATACGCCGGGCGTATTCTCGACTCGCGGCAGCTCAACCACCTATGATGTGGTGACGATTCGTGGTTTCACCACGTCGACAACGGTGAATACCAACCAGTATCTGGATGGGATGAAGCTGCAGGGTAATAACTATTCCGAAGTATCGATGGACCCTTATTTCCTCGAACGTGTTGAGGTGATGCGCGGGCCAACGTCGGTGCTGTACGGCAACAGCAACCCTGGCGGTATCGTCAGCATGGTCAGCAAGCGTCCGACCACTGAGCCGCTGAAAGAAATCCAGTTTAAAATGGGCACCGATAATCTGTGGCAGACGGGATTTGATTTCAGCGACGCCATTGATGATGACGGCGTGTGGTCTTATCGTCTGACCGGTTTGGGCCGCAGCCAGGACGCCCAGCAGCAAATGGCGAAGTCTACCCGTTACGCGGTCGCCCCCTCCTTTAGCTGGCGTCCGGATGACAAAACGGACTTCACTTTCCTGAGTAATTTCCAGAGCGATCCGTATGCCGGATATTACGGCTGGCTGCCGCGTGAAGGGACGGTGGTGCCGTATTACGACGCCAACGGTAAGGCGCATAAGCTGCCGACGGACTTTAACGAAGGCGAGGCGGATAATAAGATGTCCCGCCGTCAGCAGATGGTGGGCTACAGCTTCTCGCATCAGTTTGATGATACTTTCACCGTACGTCAGAACCTGCGTTATGCCAACGTCCATACCCTCTACCGTTCGGTCTACGGCAACGGATATACGCCGACAGGCAAAATCAACCGTGCGTACGTTCGCTCCGATGAGAACCTTAATACATTTACCGTTGATACCCAGCTGCAGTCTGATTTCGCTACCGGCGCTGTAGGGCACACTCTGCTAACCGGCGTGGATTATTCGCGCATGCGCAATGATGTGAACGCCGATTACGGGACGGCTTCCGCGCTTGACATGCAAAACCCGCAGTATGGCAATGCAAACGTTAGCGTTAACTTCCCCTATTCAGTGCTGAACCGTATGGAGCAGACCGGTCTCTATGCCCAGGATCAGATGGCGTGGGATAAGTGGGTGATGACGCTGGGGGGCCGCTACGACTATGCAATGGCTTCAACCCTGACGCGCCCTGCGAATACCCTCGCCAAAAATCACGATCAGCAGTTCACCTGGCGCGGCGGTATTAACTATCTGTTTGATAATGGTATCTCGCCATACTTCAGCTACAGCCAGTCTTTTGAGCCGGTTTCCGGATCGTCGCGGGATGGCAAACCCTTCGATGCTTCCCACGGCGAACAGTATGAAGCCGGGGTGAAGTACGTACCGAAGGATATGCCGGTCGTGCTGACCGCCGCGGTATATCAGCTGACCAAAGATAAAAACCTGACGGCGGATCCGAACAACGCCTCGTTCAGCATCCAGACGGGCGAAATCCGCTCTCGCGGGATTGAGCTGGAGGCGAAGGCGGCGGTTAACGCCAACGTCAACGTGACGGCTTCCTATACCTATACCGACGCCCAATACCAGCATGACACCACCTTTAACGGCAAGCGTCCGGCGGAAGTGCCGCGCAACATGGCGTCGCTGTGGGCGGACTACACCTTCCACGAAACCGCGCTGAGCGGCCTGACGGTGGGTGCCGGGGCGCGCTATGTCGGTTCAACGGTAAGCTATTACAAAAACGATACTTCGACGGGGAAAAAAGATGACGCCTTCAACGTCGCGGGCTACGCGTTAATGGATGCCACCGTGAAATATGATTTAGCGCGCTTTGGTCTGCCGGGTTCGTCGATCGGGGTCAACGTCAACAACCTGTTCGATCGCGAATACGTTTCCAGCTGCTATAGCGAGTACGCATGCTACTGGGGCGCTGAGCGCCAGGTTGTGGCGACCGCGACTTTCCGTTTCTAACCACTTAACGGGCGCGGTTCGCCGCGCCTCTGACCAGGTTCCGTTATGCAGGAAATCACTCCGCACTCCGATACGACGTTTTCACTGGACCGCGTGACCTTCCGCGTGCCCGGCCGAACGCTGCTGCATCCTCTGTCGTTAACCTTCCCGGCGGGAAAAGTCACGGGCCTGATTGGCCATAACGGCTCCGGCAAATCGACGCTGCTGAAAATGCTTGGCCGCCATCAGGCGCCCTCGGACGGGGAGGTTTTGCTCGACGGTCAGCCGCTCGACAGCTGGGGCAGTAAAGCCTTTGCCCGCAAAGTGGCTTATCTGCCGCAGCAGCTGCCGCCGGCGGAAGGCATGACGGTGCGGGAGCTGGTGGCGATCGGCCGCTATCCGTGGCACGGAGCGCTGGGGCGTTTTGGCGCGGCGGATCGGGAGAAAGTGGAAGAGGCGATTGCGCTGGTCGGGCTAAAACCGCTGGCCCACCGGCTGGTGGACAGCCTCTCCGGCGGTGAACGCCAGCGCGCGTGGATTGCCATGCTGGTGGCTCAGGATAGCCGCTGCCTGCTGCTCGATGAACCGACCTCGGCGCTGGATATCGCCCACCAGGTGGATGTGCTGGCGCTGGTCCATCGCCTCAGCCAGCAGCGCGGGCTGACGGTGATCGCCGTACTGCATGATATCAATATGGCGGCGCGCTACTGCGACTATCTGGTTGCGCTGCGCGGCGGTGAGATGATCGCTCAGGGAACGCCCGCGGAGCTGATGCGCAGCGAAACCCTGGAACAAATTTACGGCATCCCGATGGGGATCCTGCCGCATCCGGCTGGCGCAGCGCCGGTAAGTTTTGTCTATTGATGGAAAACCTCACATTTATCACGCGGCGGCGCCTGCTGACCGCAATGGCGCTGTCGCCGCTGCTGTGGCAGATGCGCGGCGCGCGGGCGGCGGAAGTGGATCCGCAGCGTATTGTCGCGCTCGAATGGCTGCCGGTAGAGCTGCTGCTGGCGCTGGGCGTTACGCCCTACGGCGTTGCCGATATCCCTAACTACCGGCTGTGGGTCAATGAACCGGCGCTGCCTGATTCGGTGATTGACGTCGGGCTGCGTACCGAGCCCAATCTGGAGCTGCTGACGCAGATGAAGCCGTCGTTTCTGGTCTGGTCGGCGGGATACGGCCCGTCGGCGGAAAAGCTGGCGCGTATAGCGCCCGGACGAGGATTCACCTTCAGCGACGGCAAGCGCCCGCTGATGATGGCTCAGCAGTCGCTTGGCGAAATGGCTGATCTGATCGGCAGGCAGCGGGAAGCGAAGCGCCATCTGGCGGAATTTGACGCGCTGATGGAGAGCCTGCGACCGCGCTTTGCCCGCCGCGGCGATCGTCCGCTGCTGATGATTACTCTGCTTGATAGCCGTCACGTGCTGGTTTTTGCGCAAAACTGCCTGTTCCAGGAGGTGCTCGACCGCTTTGCCATCAAAAATGCCTGGCAGGGCGAAACCACCTTCTGGGGCAGCGTCACCGTCGGTATTGACCGGCTGGCGGCCTACAGAGACGCCGACGTTATCTGCTTCGACCACGGCAATGCGCGGGAGATGGCGCAGCTTATGGCGACGCCGCTGTGGCGAGCGATGCCGTTTGTTCGCGCAGGGCATTTTCAGCGCGTCCCGGCGGTGTGGTTCTATGGCGCGACGCTATCGGCGATGCATTTTGCCCGCGTGCTGGCCGACGCTCAGGGAGGCCCGGCATGAGATCGCGAATTTCGCCTTTGGCGACATCACTGCTGTTGACGCTCCTTCTCGTCGCTGCTGCGCTGACGCTGTTCAACCTCAACGTGGCGCTGCCGCGAAGCGAATGGGGGCAGGCGCTTTGGCAGCCGAATATCGATAATATCGCTCAGATGCTGTTCCACTACAGCCTGCTGCCGCGGCTGGCGATATCGCTGCTGGTCGGCGCCGGGCTGGGGCTGGTGGGCGTGCTGTTCCAGCAGGTGCTACGTAACCCGCTGGCGGAGCCGACGACGCTCGGCGTGGCGACCGGGGCGCAGCTGGGCATGACGGTCACCACGCTGTGGGCGATCCCTGGCGTGCTGGCGTCGCAGTTCGCCGCGCTGGCCGGGGCGTGCATTGTCGGCGCGCTGGTGTTTGGCGTGTCGTGGGGCAAACGCCTCTCGCCGGTGACGTTGATTCTGGCAGGGCTGGTGGTGAGCCTGTACTGCGGCGCGCTTAATCAACTAATGGCTATTTTCCATCACGATCGGCTGCAAAGTATGTTCCTGTGGAGTACAGGTACCCTGACGCAGACCGACTGGAGCGTGGTGCAGCGGCTGTGGCCGCAGCTGCTGGGCGGAGCGATTTTAACGCTACTGCTGCTGCGTCCGCTGACCCTGATGGGGCTGGACGACGGCGTGGCGCGCAACCTCGGACTGGCGCTCTCGCTGGCGCGGCTGGGGGCGTTGACCCTGGCGATTATCATTAGCGCCCTGTTGGTGAATGCGGTGGGGATTATTGGCTTTATCGGCCTGTTCGCGCCGCTGCTGGCGAAGATGCTGGGCGCGCGTCGCCTGCTCTCGCGCCTGCTGCTGGCGGCCCTGATTGGCGCGCTGCTGCTGTGGCTCTCCGATCAGGTTATCCTCTGGCTGGCCCGGGTGTGGATGGAGATCTCCACCGGTTCGGTGACCGCGCTGATTGGCGCGCCGCTGCTGCTATGGCTGCTGCCGCGCCTGCGCAGCATTAGCGCGCCGGTGATGAACGGTGGCGATAGCGTGCTGGCTGAACGGCAACATGTGCTGTGGTTCGCGCTGGGCGGGCTGGCGATTCTGCTGCTGGCCATCGTCGCGGCGCTGGCTTTCGGCCGCGACGCGCAGGGCTGGCACTGGGCCAGCGGTACGCTACTGGATGAGCTAATACCCTGGCGCTGGCCGCGCATTCTGGCGGCGCTGTTCGCTGGCGTGATGCTGGCGGTGGCGGGCTGCATTATCCAGCGCTTAACCGGTAATCCGATGGCCAGTCCGGAAGTGCTCGGGATCAGCTCGGGCGCGGCGTTTGGCGTGGTGGTGATGCTGTTCTTCGTGCCGGGAAATGCCTTTGGCTGGCTGCTGCCCGCCGGTAGCCTCGGCGCGGCGGCGACGCTGCTGGTCATTCTGATTGCCGCCGGACGCGGCGGGTTCTCGCCGCATCGCATGCTGCTGGCGGGGATGGCGCTGAGCACGGCGTTTACCATGCTGCTGATGATGCTGCAGGCCAGCGGCGATCCGCGAATGGCGCAGATCCTGACGTGGATTTCCGGCTCAACCTACAGCGCCACGCCGGAGCTCGTGATGCGCAGCGGCGCGGTGATGCTTATTCTGCTGGCGCTGACGCCGCTTTGCCGACGCTGGTTGACGATTCTGCCGCTGGGCGGCGAGGCGGCGAGGGCGGTCGGGATGGCGCTGACGCCGTCACGTATCGGGCTGCTGCTGCTGGCGGCATGTCTGACCGCGGCCGCAACCCTAACGATTGGCCCGCTCAGCTTCGTGGGGTTAATGGCGCCGCATATTGCGCGTATGATGGGATTCCGGCGTACGATGCCGCATATGGCGATCTCCGGCCTGATTGGCGGAGTGCTGCTGGTGTTTGCCGACTGGTGCGGCCGGATGCTGATGTTCCCGTACCAAATCCCGGCAGGATTGCTGTCGACGTTTATCGGCGCGCCGTACTTTATCTATCTGTTGAGAAAGCAGAGTCGGTAGCGTTTCACCATCGCGATGCCCGGCGGGCGTCGCGATGTTATCCCCTTTTTTGCCCGGATTCAGTCAGGACTAACTGCGGAATTCTGCAACTGCTCTAATTCGTTTTCCGTCACGACCGCGCTGCCCCATATAGCTAAAAAACACTTTTAGCTGCTCGGCGGTAGTGTATCCCGCGTTAAGCAGAATCCCCAATTGCTCGAGCAGCAACATGAGATCCCGCTGGCGAATATGCTTTTGCAGGAGCTCCAGGATCGCAATACGCCGGTGCTGCATATCGATATGGGCCAGTAGCTGTTTAAAAATGGCGTCATGCGGTGTAGGGGACGATTGTGTTGTCATTCTGAGCAATCCTTGCGGCTGAGTTTCCGCTGAGAATCTGCTTTTGCCTGCCCATTGTCTGCCGACGATTTTGGGTTCTACGAGGTGGGATGATGACAATCTTTCGAGGCGATCGCGTTTGCATCTTGTTATGCGTGGGCCGACGCAAAATGATGCTTTTAAACAAGATGCGTATTGCCGGGGCAGGGGGGCCCCGGCGTTGAGGTTACAGCTTCGCGAAGGCGTTACGCGCGGCGGCGACGGTGTTGTCGATATCTTCTTCGCTATGGGCGATGGACATAAAGCCCGCTTCAAACGCCGACGGCGCCAGGTAGACGCCCTCTTCCAGCATCAGGTGGAAGAAGCGTTTAAACCGCTCGACATCGCATTTGACCACGTCCTGGTAGCAGGTCACGGTTGGCGCATCGGTAAAGAAAATGCCGAACATGCCGCCGACGTTATTCACCACCAGCGGAATACCGGCATCGCGCGCGGCGTCCAGCAGGCCCTGGGCCAGCTGGTTAGTGAGCTCGGTTAGCGTCTCGTGCACGCCGGGCTGCGCCACTTCGCTCAGGCAAGCGAAACCTGCCGCCATCGCGATGGGGTTGCCGGAGAGGGTGCCTGCCTGGTAAACCGGGCCGGTCGGCGCCAGGGCATCCATCACCTCACGACGACCGCCGAATGCGCCAACCGGCATACCGCCGCCGATGATTTTGCCAAGGCAGGTCAGATCCGGCACAACGCCGTAGTAATCCTGCGCGCCGGCCAGCGCCACGCGGAAGCCGGTCATGACTTCATCAATAATCAGCAGCGCGCCGAACTCGTCGCACAGCGCGCGCAGGCCCGGCAGAAATTCCGGCTGCGGCGGGATGCAGTTCATATTACCGGCTACCGGCTCAACGATGATGCAGGCGATATCCTGCGGATACTGTTCGAACGCGGCGCGAACCGAGGACAGATCGTTATAGGTGCAGGTCAGGGTGTGTTTGGCGAAGTCCGCCGGCACGCCCGGCGAGTTCGGCTGGCCGAGCGTCAGCGCGCCTGAGCCGGCTTTTACCAGCAGGCAGTCGGCGTGGCCGTGGTAGCAGCCTTCGAACTTGATAATTTTGTCACGGCCGGTGAAGCCGCGGGCCAGGCGAATGGCGCTCATGGTGGCTTCGGTACCGGAGTTCACCATGCGGACCATATCCATGGTCGGGACCAGCTCGGTGACCAGCGCCGCCATTTTAACTTCCATCTCCGTCGGCGCGCCAAAGCTCAGGCCGCGTTCGGCGGCTTCAATGACCGCGTTGCGGATGGCCGGATGGTTATGACCCAGCACCATTGGGCCCCAGGAGCCGACATAATCGATATACGCTTTACCATCAACGTCGTAAAGGTAAGCGCCGTCGGCGCGCTCGATAAACAGCGGCGTACCGCCGACGCCGGTGAACGCACGTACCGGAGAGTTCACACCGCCGGGAATAAGTTCACGCGCAGCGTTATACAGATTTTCAGATTTGCTCATTGCCAGGGTCCTGGTTCGTGAAAAATGTTTTGTCGACTATTCTAAGTTATTCCAGGAAGGTTATGAAAGTTTTGCCCAATTGAAACAATGGGGTCACGGCGCATTTTTTTGACGACGGAGCCTGTCCGGTTGGCTAGAATGACCTTCTTTCTATTTGTATTACTTATTATTGATAATGGCATGAAAGCAGAAAACCCCTCTTCTTCAGCACATCAGTTCGTACGCGTTCGCCGCAGCGATGCCGTGCGTCGGTTGATTCAGCGTGATAAAACGCCGCTGGCGGTGTTATTAATGGCGGCCGTTGTCGGCACGCTGGCGGGGCTGATCGGCGTCGCGTTTGAAAAAAGCGTCAACTGGGTGCAGAACCTGCGCATAGGCGCGCTGGTAGAGGTGGCGGACCACTGGTTTCTGGTCTGGCCGCTGGCCTTTATCCTCTCCGCTTTGCTGGCGATGGTGGGCTATTTTCTCGTCCGTCGTTTTGCGCCGGAAGCGGGCGGCTCCGGGATCCCGGAAATTGAAGGCGCGCTGGAGGAGCTGCGTCCCGTTCGCTGGTGGCGCGTACTGCCGGTGAAGTTTATCGGCGGCATGGGGACGCTGGGTGCGGGCATGGTGCTGGGGCGCGAAGGGCCGATGGTGCAGCTTGGGGGCAATCTTGGGCGCATGGTGGTGGACGTTTTTCGCATGCGCAGTCCGGAAGCGCGCCATACGCTGCTGGCAACCGGCGCCGCGGCGGGGCTCTCCGCCGCCTTTAACGCGCCGCTGGCCGGGATTCTGTTTATTATTGAAGAGATGCGCCCGCAGTTTCGCTACAACCTGATCTCCATTAAAGCCGTGTTTACCGGCGTCATTATGGCCACCATCGTTTTCCGTATCTTCAACGGCGATAAAGCGGTTATCGAGGTCGGTAAGCTCAGCAATGCGCCGGTCAACACCCTGTGGCTGTATTTGATCCTCGGGATGATTTTTGGCTGTGTTGGCCCGCTGTTTAATACGCTGGTGCTGCGCACCCAGGATATGTTCCAGCGGCTCCACGGCGGCAACATTAAAAAATGGGTGCTGATTGGCGGCCTGATCGGCGGAAGCTGCGGCGTGCTGGGCCTGATTCAGCCGGCGGCGTCCGGCGGCGGGTTTAACCTGATTCCCATCGCCGCGGCGGGCAATTTTTCCGTCGGCCTGCTGCTGTTTATTTTTATCGCGCGGGTGATTACCACGCTGCTTTGCTTCTCTTCCGGCGCGCCCGGCGGTATCTTTGCGCCGATGCTGGCGCTGGGGACGCTGCTGGGCACGGCGTTTGGCATGGCGGCGACGCCTCTATTTCCGGCCTATCATCTGGATGCCGGCACCTTTGCCATCGCCGGGATGGGGGCGCTGCTCGCCGCCTCGGTTCGCGCGCCGTTGACCGGCATCGTGCTGGTGCTGGAGATGACCGATAACTATCAGCTCATTTTGCCAATGATTATTACCTGTCTCGGCGCAACACTATTGGCACAATTCCTCGGCGGTAAGCCTTTATACTCGACTATTCTGCAGCGCACCCTGGCAAAACAAAAGGCGGAACAGGAAGCAAAGGCGCAGCCGGTCGGCGGGGAGAATACTTGAACGATTTACTCGGGTATTGGATAATGGCTCAAAAGGTCGGGTTATTCTTTAACCGGTCAGAAGTATCAATGGGAGCATAAAATGAGTGATGACGTAGCGTTGCCGCTGGAGTTTACCGAAGCCGCGGCGATTAAAGTAAAAGACCTGATTGCGGATGAAGACAATCCGAACCTGAAACTGCGCGTGTACATCACCGGTGGTGGCTGCAGCGGTTTCCAGTACGGCTTTACCTTCGACGATCAGGTTAACGAAGGCGATATGACTATCGAGAAGCAGGGCGTCGGCCTGGTGGTTGACCCAATGAGCCTGCAGTATCTGGTCGGCGGCGCCGTCGATTATACCGAAGGTCTGGAAGGCTCGCGTTTTATCGTGACCAACCCGAATGCGAAAAGCACCTGCGGCTGCGGCTCCTCGTTCAGCGTCTAAAGATAGTGCGCCCGGGAGCCTCTTCTTCCCAGCCCTCTCATACAGCGAGAGGGAGCAAACGCTAAAAACGGTAACGTTAAGGTTACCGTTTTGCTTTTATTACCGTCCATTCTCATCAAGCGCGAACGTTGGCAGCTTCAGGTGCCAGCGGATGGCCGCCAGCCTGATGACCAGCGTGACCACCATACCTATCATCGCCGCGTTTTCTAACGGAACCTGAAAGGTGTAGTACGCCGTCGCATGCACGATGCCACCAACGATGCAGGCCGTCGCGTAGATTTCCGTACGCAGAATCATCGGGATTTCACGCGCCAGCACGTCGCGGATGATCCCCCCGCCGACGCCGGTGACGACCCCCATGCAGACGGCCACCAGCGGTCCGCTATGGGCAAGAAAGGCTTTGTTGACGCCAATACCGACAAATACCGCCAGACCGACGGCGTCCAGCACCGGCAGCACCCATTTGGGTAACCGGCGCGGCTGGCGTACCAGCAGGATAGTGAACATGCTGGTGACCATCGCCACCACCAGATCGGTAGGGTCTTTAACCCAAAATACCGGGCCGTTAGCAAGGGCCATATCGCGAATGGTGCCACCGCCTACCGCGGTCACCACGCCTAATACCAGCACGCCGAAAGGGTCCATGCGCAGCTTTCCAGCCAGCAGAACGCCGGAGATGGCAAACACGGCGGTGCCAATAATATCCAGCCAATAGACAAGCATCGTCAGTTCCCACTTAGAGTCTATCCCATTAGGTTATTTTATTTGCCAGTTTGGCCCCGGGCAGTGCTCACCGCCCTCACGTACCGCGTGTACGCTCCGGGTGTTCAGCGCTGCCCGTGTCCAAACTGGCTGCAACAATTGCGCCTGGTGGGATAGCCTTTTAGCACCTGGGTTAGCAGGTGATTATTTTATCTGCTCGAGCGCAGTACAGAGTTGTTTTGCGGCGAGAATAATACGTGGGCTCGCGCGTTCAAACCAGTCGCCATGTAGCGCAATAAAAGAAATTTTTAGCTGATTCTGCCAATAGCGCTCAACGGCGGGAAGTTGACTGGCGTCGCCGGCGATGACAATGGCCTGCGGCTGCCTTGCCAGTACCTGTTCACGGCTCACCTGCGGCCAGGGAACCCGGCTGGCGGCAAAAATGTTTTCTCCTCCGCACAGCGTCAGAACCTGATCCTGAATCGAGCCTTTGCTGGTGGTAAAGAGAGGGTTGGCGCCGAACTGTAAAAAAACGCGTTTTTTCGGCCCGCTCGCGTAGCGGGTTTTTAAGGCCTGGTACGCGTCCTGCATTTTCTGCGCCGCCTGCCGCGCCTTTTCCGGCTGCGGGCTCCACTGCGCCAGCTGACGAAGCGTTGCGATAATCTCTTCGATGGTCGATGTTTCGACCCAGATGACTTTTATCCCGAGCGAGCTTAGCTGATTCACCTGGCGTTCAGCGTTACCGCCGCGCCACGCCAGCACCAGGTCGGGCTTAAGGGCGACGATGCGTTCCAGATTCATCCCCTGCCAGCTGGAGACCTGCTCTATCTTTGCGGCTTCCGGGGGATAATCGGAATAGCTGCTGACGCCAACCGGCGTAATACCGGCGGCAAACGCCAGTTCAGTATTGGCGGGAGATAGCGTAATCACCCGCGGCGCGGCGAAAAGCCACGCCGGGGCAAGCAGCATCAGGACGGCAAGCGCCGCGTTGAGCGACTTAGCCACGAGCCAGGTGCTGCACCAGGTTTTCCACCATCAGGGTGGATTGCTTCGCGGCAACGGCGAGAAACTCGTCGAAGCTCAGATGCGACTGCTGATCGGCAACATCGGAGATCGCGCGAACGACAACAAACGGTACGCCATAGTTGTGGCAGACGTGCGCGATGGCGGTGGCTTCCATTTCTACCGCGACGGCCTGCGGGAAGTTGTGGCGGATTTTGGCGAGACCAATGGAACCGTTGATGAATGCATCGCCGCTGACAATGAGTCCGCGAACCGCATTAAGATTCAGCGCGCTGATGCAGGTCTCTGCGGCGGCAATCAGCTTATCATCGGCTTTGAAACCGGCAGGGCAGCCCGGCAGCTGGCCATACTCATAGCCAAACGCGGTGACGTCCGCGTCGTGATAGCGCGTTTCGTCGGAGACGACAATATCGCCAACCTTCAGGGTCGACGCGAGGCCGCCCGCAGAACCGGTGTTAATAATCACATCCGGCTTGCAGTGCTCCATCAGCAGAGTGGCGCCCATGGCGGCGGCGACTTTGCCAATGCCCGATTTCAACAAAGCGACATCAACGCCCTGCAGCTGGCCGGTGTAGATTTCGCTGCCGCCGATAGTGATGGTCTGGCGGTTGTCGATTTTGTCGCGCAGAAGGGTAACTTCTTCTTCCATTGCGCCAATAATACCGATTTTCATAGATTTACTCGCGATGTGTGGGTTTTAGCGGCATAGTCTATCATGCGCTTAGAAGGAAACGTTATTGCTCGCTCGGGGGAGATCATGGCTAAGATCGATTTTCGCAACAAGATTAACTGGCGTCGCCGCTACCGTTCACCGCAGGGCGTTGAGACGGAGCGTGAAATCCTGCGAATTTTCGAAAGCGATCGCGGACGCATCATCAACTCGCCGGCGATCCGCCGGCTGCAGCAAAAAACCCAGGTTTTCCCGCTGGAGCGCAATGCCGCGGTGCGTACGCGGCTGACCCACTCTCTGGAAGTTCAGCAGGTGGGCCGCTACATCGCCAAAGAGGTGCTGAGTCGTCTGAAAGAGCAGAAGCTGCTGGAAAGCTACGGGCTGGATGAGCTTACCGGGCCGTTCGAGAGCATTGTTGAAATGGCCTGCCTGATGCACGATATCGGCAATCCGCCATTTGGCCATTTTGGCGAGGCGGCAATTAATGATTGGTTCAGCCAGCGGCTCTTCCCCGGCGATGCGGCCAGCCAGCCGTTAACCGACGATCGCTGCGTGGTTGCGGCGCTGCGCCTGCAGGAAGGCGATAGCCAGCTGAATGAGCTGCGGCGTAAGGTTCGCCAGGACTTATGCTGGTTTGAAGGCAATGCGCAGGGTATTCGCTTAGTGCATACGCTGATGCGCATGAATCTCACCTGGGCGCAGGTGGGCTGTATTCTAAAATATACGCGTCCGGCATGGTGGCGCGGGGAACCGCCGGCTAGCCACAATTATTTAATGAAAAAACCTGGTTATTATTTAGCCGAAGAGGGCTATGTTGCGAGGTTGCGTAAAGAACTGGATCTGGCTCCTTACAATCGCTTCCCATTAACGTGGATTATGGAAGCCGCGGATGATATCTCATATTGCGTCGCCGACCTTGAAGATGCGGTAGAAAAACGCATCTTCAGCGTAGAGCAGCTTTATCAGCATCTCTATGAAGCCTGGGGCGTTCACGAAAAAGGCTCCTTGTTTAATCAGGTTGTCGAAAACGCCTGGGAGAAATCGCGTGCGAATTCTCTGAGCCGGAGTACCGAAGATCAGTTTTTTATGTATTTACGGGTTAATACGCTCAATAGGCTGGTACCGTATGCGGCGCGGCGGTTTATTGATAACCTGGCGAAGATTTTTAGCGGTGACTTTAACCATGCGCTGCTTGAGGACGATAGCGATTGCAGCCAGCTTCTTGAACTATATAAAAATGTCGCGGTAAAACATGTGTTTAGCCATCCGGATGTCGAGCAGCTGGAGCTGCAGGGCTATCGCGTGATCAGCGGTCTGTTAGATATATACCAGCCGCTGTTAAAATTATCGCTGGATGAGTTTAGTTTGCTGGTGGAAAAAGAGCGGGTGCGAAGTTTACCGATTGCATCACGTCTTTTTCAGAAACTTTCAACTCGTCATCGGTTAGCTTACATAGAAGCCGTAAATAAGATTTCGCGCAATAATCCGGAGTTTCCAGTGATGGAATATTATTATCGCTGTCGTCTCATTCAGGACTATATCAGCGGAATGACCGACTTGTATGCATGGGATGAATATCGACGATTGATGGCCGTAGAATAAGGGTGAGTTTTGTAAAGACGGACAATAAATTTTTACTTTTACCAAAACTTCATTCCGGAACTTCGCGCTATAAAATGACTCTGATAGTCACCAACACAGCAACTATTCGTTATCTGAAATTGAGATTGAAACCTATGAAAAAAACCACGTTAGCAATGAGTGCCCTGGCTCTGAGTTTAGGTCTGGCGTTGTCCCCTCTCTCTGCGAGCGCGGCGGAAACAGCTTCTTCGGCGACTAATGCGCAGCAGATGCCAAGCCTGGCGCCGATGCTGGAAAAAGTGATGCCGTCGGTCGTGAGCATTAACGTTGAGGGGAGCACCACCGTTAATACGCCGCGGATGCCGCGTAACTTCCAGCAGTTCTTTGGCGACAATTCGCCGTTCTGTCAGGATGGTTCTCCGTTCCAGAGCTCTCCGTTCTGTCAGGGCGGCGGGCAGGGCGGTGCGCCGGGTAGCGACGGCGGCCAGCAGCAGAAATTTATGGCCCTTGGTTCCGGGGTGATTATTGATGCCGCTAAAGGCTATGTTGTGACTAACAACCACGTCGTGGATAACGCGACTACTATCAAAGTTCAGCTCAGCGATGGCCGCAAGTTCGACGCGAAAGTGGTCGGCAAAGACCCGCGTTCTGATATTGCGCTGATTCAAATCCAGGATCCGAAAAACCTGAGCGCGATTAAGCTGGCGGACTCTGACGCCCTGCGCGTCGGTGATTACACCGTGGCGATCGGTAACCCGTTTGGCCTGGGCGAAACCGTGACCTCGGGGATCGTTTCCGCCCTGGGCCGTAGCGGCCTGAACGTTGAAAACTATGAAAACTTTATCCAGACCGATGCGGCGATCAACCGCGGTAACTCCGGCGGCGCGCTGGTTAACCTGAACGGCGAGCTGATCGGTATCAACACCGCGATTCTGGCGCCGGACGGCGGCAACATTGGTATCGGCTTCGCTATTCCGAGCAACATGGTGAAAAACCTGACCGATCAGATGGTCAAATTTGGCCAGGTTAAGCGCGGTGAGCTGGGCATCATGGGGACCGAGCTGAATTCCGAACTGGCGAAAGCGATGAAAGTTGACGCTCAGCGCGGCGCGTTCGTCAGCCAGGTGATGCCGAACTCGGCGGCCGCTAAGGCGGGGATTAAAGCCGGCGACGTGATTACCACGCTGAACGGTAAATCGATCAGCAGCTTTGCCGCGCTGCGTGCCCAGGTGGGGACCATGCCGATCGGCAGCAAAGTCGAGCTTGGCCTGCTGCGTGACGGCAAGCCGGTGACAGTGACCGTTGAGCTGCAGCAGAGCAATCAGAACCAGGTTGACTCAAGCACCATCTTCAACGGTATTGAAGGTGCGGAAATGAGCAACAAAGGTCAGGATAAAGGCGTCGTGGTGAGTAACGTGAAAGCGGGAACGCCGGCGGCGCAGATTGGCCTGAAGAAAGGCGATATTATCGTTGGCGCGAACCAGCAGCCGGTGAAAAATATTGCCGATCTGCGCAAAATTTTTGATGCCAAACCGTCGGTTCTGGCGCTGAATATCCAGCGCGGCGATACGTCGATTTATCTGCTGATGCAGTAATCCCTGACGGTTCGCAAAGCCCCTTTTCTCCTTGCGGAGGAAAGGGGCTTTTTTATTTCTGCCGCCCCTTCCATTTTTCGTTCTGTGATATCTTCCACAACTCCATATTTCTTAGCCCGGCTTTGTGCAAATGCACAATGCGGCGTGTTGCCAACTCTTTTATGCTGTTAGCCTGCTCACGGGAGGGTTACATGGCTGGCTGGCATCTTGATACCAAAATGGCTCAGGATATCGTGGCGCGTACGATGCGCATCATTGATACCAATATTAACGTAATGGATGCCCGCGGGCGCATTATCGGTAGCGGAGACCGCGAGCGAATTGGTGAATTGCACGAAGGTGCGCTATTAGTGCTTTCCCAGGGTCGCGTTGTCGATATTGATGATGCCGTTGCCCGACATCTGCACGGCGTGCGCCAGGGGATCAACCTGCCGCTGCGTCTGGAAGGGGAGATAGTTGGCGTCATCGGCCTGACCGGCGAACCGGAGTCGCTGCGTAAATACGGTGAACTGGTGTGTATGACCGCCGAGATGATGCTGGAACAATCGCGGCTGATGCATCTCCTGGCTCAGGATAGCCGTCTGCGCGAAGAGCTGGTGATGAACCTGATTCAGGCGGAAGAGAACACCCCGGCGCTGACCGAGTGGGCCCAGCGTCTGGGGATCGATCTCAACCAACCGCGCGTGGTGGCTATGATTGAAGTGGATAGCGGTCAGCTGGGCGTAGACAGCGCGATGGCGGAGCTGCAGCAGCTCCAGACCGCGTTGACCACGCCGGACCGTAATAATCTGGTGGCCATTGTCTCGCTGACCGAAATGGTGGTACTGAAGCCCGCGCTGAACGCCTTTGGCCGCTGGGATGCGGAAGATCACTGCAAACGGGTCGAACAGCTCATTAGCAGGATGAAAGAGAACGGTCAGCTGCGTTTTCGCGTGGCGCTGGGAAACTTTTTTACCGGACCGGGCAGCATTGCTCGCTCGTATCGCACCGCCAGAACCACCATGATGGTCGGTAAACAGCGGATGCCGGAGAGCCGTAGCTATTTTTACCAGGATTTGATGCTGCCGGTACTGCTGGATAGCCTGCGCGGCGGCTGGCAGGCCAATGAGCTGGCGCGCCCGCTGGTTCGCCTGAAGGCGATGGATAACAACGGCCTGCTGCGTCGCACCTTACAGGCCTGGTTTCGTCATAACGTGCAGCCGCTGGCGACGTCGAAAGCACTGTTTATCCACCGTAATACGCTGGAATACCGTTTAAACCGCATCTCTGAGCTGACGGGGCTGGATTTGGGTAATTTTGACGATCGTCTGCTGCTGTATATTGCGCTACAGCTCGATGAGCAGCGCTAAAAACACTCCCGCCGCAGGCGGGAGTGGGGACGGGAATTACAGGCGCTGCAGCCCGCTGGCCGTGACTTGCCAGGAGACGGTATGAGGCTGTGGCCAGGCGTTACCGTTTTGCGGGTTGATAATGACGGAGCGATCGCCGGCTTCGGCATGGAAGACTTCGATGATATAGCCTTCATCAAGTATTGCCGTATCAATATAGTCGCCAAGCTGCGCTGAACCTTTAATGGACTGGCGATAAACCACCGAGCCGCGCGTATTGTAGATATTCACCGCGGCATAGGCCGTCGTAAAGTGCTTATTCGGCACCACGGGGCTGGCGGTAAAGGTGAGCGCGCCGCGGCCAATATCCATCTCCATCGTCGCAAAACGAATATTATCATTGCCAAGTAGCTGCCAGCAGAAGAGATCGCCATACAGCTCTGTAGCCTCGTCCTCAGCATCCGTAGTTTCTTTATCCTCCGGGTCTGGCACCAGCGAACAGGTCTCCAGCCCATCCTTCACTACCCGCCAGCGGTTGTGCTGCTTCAGCGTAATGGCGCGATGCGTCGTATCATTGCTGGCGCTGGAGCGGAATGGCTCATCATGGAAAACCTCAATGATCATGTTTTCAGCGAGGGCGATAGTTTCGCTGTTTGCCAGGTTGTTGGTCGCTCCGGCATAGCTGCGGTGATAAACCACCGTTTCGTCCGCCCCGGTTACCGTAATGCTGGCGTAGGTATGGGAGACATAATACGGGTGCGGCGCGCCGGTACGGGTGGTGACCATCATGGCGTGCTGTTGATTATCGATAACGATCTGGCAAAAATCTTTGTTGCCCTGTCCTCTGAGATTGAGGGTCACGCTCTTGCCCGTCAACTCGCCCGGTTCACTATTATCCTGAGGCAGAACATCGGCATACTCTTTAAGCAGCCTGCTGCGCTTGGGCTCTTCAATATGGGAGAGCATCAGCCAGAGATCGTTTTTACATACGTTCTCTTCCTGCGCTAATAGCGAAGGCTGGTTACGCATCGCCTGAGCGTCATGCTCGAAAATAGCCAGTAAATCTTCCGCCGGATTATTATCGAGGATAAAGTTGTAAAGCCCACTCTCATCAATACGCATCAGCTGGCATTTCTCGCCCGCGATCAGCGGTAAATACTCCGGGGAGGCTTTCAGACGTCCCGGCTCGACGTGAGTAATATACAAGTGATAGTGAGGGCCGAAGGGAATAATCACCTTACCGGTGGCGCAGTTTGTGCCGTTCATATTGCGCTCAAAGACTTTTTCGCCGCTGGCGGAAAGTACGCATACGCCGGCATAGAGCGCGTCAGGGTAGTTGTTGTGCGGCGTGGCGCTGGTAATATTCAGCGTAAGCTGCTGATTTTCGAAATCGATATCCAGATATGCAAACGGCGTGTCGCCAATACCTAAAAAGCTCATTGTCACGTTACGCCCGCGGGTATCGCGTTGTCGGGGGTAGTTGATGGTAGCCGCATTCGCCCCTTCTTTTACGACGAGATAGCTGATATCCGGACGATATTTTTGTGAACGGCCTTTCGGAGGATCGATCTGGTAAACGCCGACTGGAATATCATTCAGGATCAACGTGTCATCATTAACAACCAGTGAATAATGCGTGCCACAATTATCTTTAATCGTCAGCGTTCGCCCGTAAATTTGTTCCAGCTGGTCGATATTGAACGTCAGGGATAGCGTCCCCGTTTTGCCTAATGCCGCCAGTTCGCTGTTATCCACCAGCCAGACGAAGGAGTCCAGCCCCAGCTGCCGCCGCGCGCTATCCCATTCGCTTTGCGGAAGGAAAACATATAGCGGATAGAGCGGTTTTGCCGCCAGCGCGGCGATATCTCCCTTAGTGGTAATTTCCAGCGTTAAGCCGCATAGCTCGATAAACGGCGTGACATCATACCCTGCGGCGGCGGCAATGGCGGTAGCCAACATATCGATAAGCTGATAATCGGACGGCCGGAAGCTATCGCCGTTGGCCAGTTCACGATAGTTCTGGTTAAAGGCGCTGAAGGCTTTGGTTCCTGCTTTTAGCAACATCAGCATCAGGAATTGCAGGCGCGGACGCAGGCCCCAGCTGGCGACCGGCGTCTGGTCTTTTATATAGGTCATCAGCTGGAGTTCCTGTACGGCCTGCTGACCATAGTTATAGAGCCAGCCATCCACATAGAGATGATTATCCTGGCTCAGGGTAAGCTGCTGATAGAAAGCGGCGTAAATATTGTTCCACACCTCATTGACGGGCAGAGTGGTGTCCTGCATAAATTTGCCCTGATACCCGTGCGCAATTTCATGAAGAATAACCCACTGCGTCGCAACGTTATCCAGCCAGCCTTCACCTAACGTTGATGATGTATGTGCGCACCACCAGGGGTGATAATAGGCTGCGCCGACGCCGTGTTTATCTGCCCGCACAAAGTAGCGGTTGGCGACATCCTGGTTCCACGGCGCATCCGGGCGATCGCTTAGCCCAGCCCAGTCGTTATAGCATTTGAAAAGGTGGGTGTAATAAGCGTGTAGCGAGGATAAGCCCGCTTTCATCGCATTATCGCGGTCGGCGTAGGGCAGCAGCAGGTTAATCACATCTAAATCAAGCAGCGCGAGTGCGGATTGATTTTTCTCCCAGCTGAGGAAAAATTCATCCTCAGATTGTCCTGCTTTCCAGCACGGCAGCGGTTTAGTTGCCGCAGGTTGCTGGTAGATGACGGTGAATTCGCTGGACTGGTCGGTAAACAGCGTATCGACAAAAGGAACGGTGTCGACCGTGGCGCTGACCGTTTTCCAGCCGGTGGCGATCGTGCTGGTGCTTTCTAGCGCGGTATCATTGCAAAGCAGGCGCAGAATCGAGTTGCCGTTGCTGATATCCGGTTGGCGAATGTGCAGCGGCGTATTGGCGGGCAGAATAAAGCCCAGCGGCTGGCGATCGTGCTGCCGTCCTTTTTCAAAACCGGTCTTATCCAGCCAGGGCGCAGATTGTAGGGTATAAAATTTTTGTTCAATTTCCTGTGTCATCGTATGATCTCCTTTCAGGTGGAAATTGAACATACAGCGACTTATTTTATTATGTCATTCATGTAGATAGGGATATGAGATGAAATGATATCAGAGAGGAATAGCTGATATTCGCTGATGCTGCCGGTGGGGGTGAGTGAGAAAAAAGAGGATGAGGCAGAGAGAAACAGGGCCAGCATCTGGCCCGTATCAGGCTTACTTATTGCGGGTCAGTTTTTCCAGATCGGATTCGATTTCGCTGATCTTATTCGTCACCACGCTTTCGAGGTGACGCAGATCGTCGAGGATCTTACGTTTCAGATCGATTTCGGTGCGATCGCGCTGACAGATTTGATCCAGCTCGTCGATGATATAGCGTAGATTAGGGCTAATCTCCTGGACTTCTTTATATCCCTGGCCCACGCCGTCGGCGACCACGGTTTTGCGCTGACGCGGATATTTGAACTTGACGCTCTTGGCGAAGAACTCGCCTTTATCCTTCTGAAAGTAGATTTTCAGAATGTCGTTGTTGGCTTCCTGCCGCAGGCTATAGCGATCGATTTCATCAGGATTGGTAATACCAAGACTTTTCAGATTATCGTACATAACGGTACCTTTGATATCATCGTAATCTTTGAATAATTAACGAAAAAATCCATCTTCGCCAGCTCAATATATAAAAAAAGCGGGATGCCTCCCGCTTTTCATGCTGCTTAGTCGATGGTACGCAGAAGTTCGTTGATTCCAACCTTGCCGCGGGTTTTGGCATCGACTTTTTTGACGATAACCGCGCAGTACAAGCTGTACTTGCCATCTTTTGACGGCAGGTTGCCGGAGACGACGACGGATCCCGCCGGAACGCGGCCGTAGAAGACTTCACCGGTTTCGCGATCGTAGATTTTGGTGCTCTGGCCGAGGTATACGCCCATGGAGATAACGGAACCCTCTTCGACGATGACGCCTTCAACGACTTCCGAACGCGCGCCGATAAAGCAGTTATCTTCGATAATGGTCGGGTTAGCCTGCAGCGGCTCCAGTACGCCACCGATGCCGACGCCGCCGGACAGGTGGACGTTTTTGCCGATCTGCGCGCAGGAACC
The DNA here is from genome assembly GCF_964241505.1 of Klebsiella sp. Q11. NCBI lineage: Bacteria > Pseudomonadati > Pseudomonadota > Gammaproteobacteria > Enterobacterales > Enterobacteriaceae > Klebsiella > Klebsiella sp. Q11. The sequence continues at coordinate 39,958 of NZ_CAXSXW010000010.1, read as the reverse complement.
CACGGTCGCCCAGGTATCAACCATCGAACCTTCGTCAACGTAGGCGCCGATGTTCACATAGGACGGCATCAGAACCGTGTTGCGAGCGATATACGCCCCCTGACGAACGGCCGCCGGCGGAACGACGCGGAAACCTTCTTTCTGGAAACGCGCTTCATCATAATCCGCGAACTTCATTGGGACTTTATCGAAGTAGCGGCTTTCCGCACCATCGATAACCTGGTTATCGTTAATACGGAAAGAGAGCAGAACCGCTTTCTTCAGCCACTGATGGGTGACCCACTGGCCGTCAACTTTTTCAGCGACACGCAGCGCGCCGGAATCAAGCAGAGAAATCACCTGGTTAACCGCTTCGCGGGTTACGGTATCCACGTTTGCCGGCGTGATGTCGGCGCGACGCTCAAAAGCGGACTCAATAACGTTCTGTAATTGCTGCATTGTTTACTCTTTCCATTTACTTAAAAAAATACGTTACCCTTTATCGTTTGGATTGAGGGCCTCTGTCAACCGTTGTTGCACTTCTTGCTGTAGCTCATTATTAAGGGCGCGCCGGTCTGCGGTGGCGATTATAAATAAATCTTCTACTCGCTCACCAATTGTCGTAATTCGCGCGCCGTGGAGCGAAATTCCGAGGTCGGCAAACACCTGGCCGACGCGCGCTAACAGACCCGGCTGGTCGAGAGCAATCAGCTCAAGAAAGGATTTCCGGTCGGTATGCGTCGGCAGGAAATTCACCTCCGTCGGCACAGAAAAATGCCTCAGCTTCGCCGCCTGACGACGGGGCGCCGGGGGCTGCCAGCTGCGCTGGCTGATGGTCTGTTCCAGGCCCACGCGGATCATTTCGTGCCTGTCGGCGGAAAGCGGGCTGCCGTCCGGCTCAAGAACAATAAAGGTATCCATCGCCATGCCGTCGCGGGTGGTGAAGATCTGCGCATCGTGAACGCTAAGATTACGTCGATCCAACTCGCCGCAAACGGCGGCGAAGAGGTAAGGACGATCCGGACTCCAGATGAAGATCTCGGTGCCCCCGCGCGAGGCGTGGGAACTGAGCAGGATCATCGGTTTGCTGAGATCGTGCTGCAGCAGATTACGCGCGTGCCAGGCGAGCTGGTTTGGCGTATGGCGCACAAAGTAGTTGGCGCGGCAGCGGTTCCAGATTTGGTGCAGCGCCTGTTCATTAATATTTTCCATCCGCAGCAGCGCCAGCGCCTGTAGCTGGTGGTGACGCACCCGCTCGCGCATATCCGGCGTGTTTTGCATCCCCCGGCGCAGCTGTTTTTCGGTGGCGAAATAGAGCTCGCGCAGCAGGCTCTGCTTCCAGCTGTTCCACAGGTTTTCGTTGGTGGCGCAGATATCGGCGACGGTCAGGCAAACCAGGTAGTGCAGACGGTTCTCCGTTTGCACCTCTTCGGCAAACTGCTTGATCACTTCCGGATCCTGAATATCGCGACGCTGGGCGGTGACCGACATCAGCAGATGATGACGCACCAGCCACGCCACCAGCTGGGTTTCGCGCGAGTTAAGACCGTGAAGCTCGGCGAATTTCAGCACGTCCTGCGCGCCGAGAATCGAATGGTCGCCGCCGCGCCCTTTCGCGATATCGTGGAAGAGGGCGGCGATAAGGATCAGCTCCGGATGCGTCAGGCGCGGCCACAGTTCAACGCACAGCGGATGGCGGCTGCGGGTCTCTTCTTTGGCGAAGCTCTCAAGCTTAAGCAGCACGCGGATCGTGTGTTCATCAACGGTATAGGCGTGAAACAGGTCAAACTGCATCTGACCGACAATATGCGACCATTGCGGCATATAGGCCCACAGCACGCTATGGCGGTGCATCGGCAGCAGCCCCCGGCTGACCGCGCCCTGATGTCGCAGCATGCTGAGGAACAGGGTCCGCGCTTCCGGAATATAGCAAAGCGGCTGCGTCAGATGACGACGGGCGTGGCGCAGGTGGCGAAGCGTGGTGGAGTAGATGCCGGTAATGCTGCTGTTACGCACCATCATAAAGAACATGCGCAGAATCGCCTGCGGTTCGCGGATGAACAGCGTGTCATCGCGCAGATCGATTAGCGTGCCGCGCAGCTGAAAATCATCGTCAATCGGCCGCGGCTTCTCATCTTCGGTGAGCGCCAGAATCGCCTCTTCGAACAGCTGGATCAGCATTTGGTTCAGCTCGCTCACCCGGCGGGTGACGCGAAAGAAATCCTTCATCATATGCTCGATCGGCTGGTTGCTTTCGCCTTCGTAACGCAGGCGACGGGCGACGCTGAACTGCCTGTCGAACAGCAGGCGATTATCGTAGCGGTTGAGCTCCAGATGCAGCGCAAAGCGAATGCGCCACAGCTGATGCAGGCATTCGTTAAGCTCGTTGCGCTCGGCTTCGGTCAGGAAACCGAAACCGACCATTTCATCAAGCGAGGTGGCGCCGAAATGGCGGCGCGCGATCCACTGCAGGGTGTGAATATCGCGCAGGCCGCCGGGGCTGCTTTTCACGTCCGGCTCGAGGTTATAGCTGGTTCCGTGATAGCGCTGATGACGTACATTCTGCTCTTCGACTTTTGCCGCAAAGAACTTTTCCGATGGCCAGAAGCCGTCGCTGAATATGTGTTTTTGTAGTTCAAGGAACAGCGCGACGTCGCCAATTAGCAGACGCGATTCAATCAGGTTAGTGGCGACGCTGAGGTCCGACAGCCCCTCCAGCAGGCACTCTTCGAGGGTGCGCACGCTGTGGCCGACTTCCAGCTTGATATCCCACAGCAGCGTCAGCAGCTCGCCGACCTTCTGCGCCTGCTCATCGGGCAGCTTTTTACGGCTCAGGATAAGCAGGTCGATATCGGAAAGCGGGTGCAGTTCGCCGCGGCCGTAACCGCCGACGGCGACCAGCGCGATGTCGTTCATCGACCCGAACCCGTACTCGACCCATAGCCGCTGAAGCAGCTGATCGATAAATTCGGTGCGCGCCTCAATCAATCTCTCTGCGGCGATGCCGTGGTCAAACGCTTCGCCCAGCCAGCGCTGAAAAGCGTCGATGTGCGCCTTGATAGCCGCGCAGTTGAAGTCGCTCTGCGGCCAGCAGCCCGGATTCGCCGGCTGGTCGGCCAGGGCAGGGGAGACAGTATCAGATAAAGAGTTGCTCATCGCGCCACCATAATAAAAAACTATCGCCCATAAAAAATCGCCGGGAGCGATTTTTAACGTCGCTTGCGGCGGCCCATAGGGTGACGGGCAGGACGCCCGTCATAAAAAATCGCCGGGAGCGATTTTTAACGTCGCTTGCGGCGGCCCACAGGGTGCCCGTCATAAAAAAGCCGGCTGGCGCCGGCTTTTCATCATTCGTTGTGCGAGATTATCGCCGGGATGGAGTCATCCTTGCGTAACGTCAGTATTTCGCAGCCGCTGTCTGTCACCACAATAGTATGCTCATACTGCGCAGACAAGCTCCGGTCTTTGGTTTTTACCGTCCAGCCGTCTTTCATACTGCGGATCTCTTTTTTACCCGCGTTGACCATCGGTTCAATGGTAAAGGTCATGCCGGGTTTGAGCACCACGTTGGTTTCCGGAGAGTCGTAATGCAGCACCTGCGGTTCTTCATGAAAACCGCGGCCGATACCGTGGCCGCAGTACTCGCGCACGACGGAGAAACCTTCGGCTTCGACGTATTTCTGGATAGCCGCGCCGATAGCGCGCAGATTAACGCCCGGTTTGACCATTTTCAGGGCCAGATAGAGGCTTTCCTGGGTAATGCGGCACAGGCGCTCGCCCAGAATGGTCGGTTTACCGACGATAAACATCTTCGAGGTGTCACCGTGGAAATCATCTTTAATGACGGTGACGTCAATGTTGACGATATCGCCATCTTTCAGCAGCTTGCCGTCGTCCGGGATCCCGTGGCACACCACTTCATTAATAGAGATGCAGACGGATTTCGGGAAGCCGTGGTAGCCCAGGCAGGCGGATACGGCTTTTTGTTCGTTAACGATATAATCGTTGCAGATGCGATCCAGTTCGCCGGTGCTGACGCCCGGTTTTACGTAGGGTTCGATCATTTCCAGCACTTCAGCGGCCAGGCGGCCGGCAACGCGCATTTTTTCGATGTCTTCAGATGTCTTGATAGAAATAGCCATGGATTGTGTCCAGCAGTGTCGATTTTTTCGACAATAATAGATTATGTCTGAACAATGTTAACAGTCCGGGCGTCCTGCTGCCAAATTGAGAATCATTAGCAGCACGCGACGTCAACAACAGTTGGTGTCTGGTCCTGTTTTGTGGTATAAAGCGCGCCGGACTTCTGTTCCATTCTCAGATACACAAGATGGACTGAAGCGACAAATCTCACTTTGTGTAACAACACACACGTATCGGCACATATTCCGGGGTGCCCTTTGGGGTCGGTAATATGGGATACGTGGAGGCATAACCCCAACTTTTATCTATAGAGGTTTTAAACATGGCAACTGTTTCCATGCGCGACATGCTCAAGGCTGGTGTTCACTTTGGTCACCAGACCCGTTACTGGAACCCGAAAATGAAGCCTTTCATCTTCGGCGCGCGTAACAAAGTTCACATCATCAACCTTGAGAAAACTGTACCGATGTTCAACGAAGCTCTGGCTGAACTGAACAAGATCTCTTCTCGCAAAGGCAAAATCCTTTTCGTTGGTACTAAGCGCGCTGCAAGCGAAGCGGTAAAAGACGCTGCTAACAGCTGCGACCAGTTCTTCGTGAACCATCGCTGGCTGGGCGGTATGCTGACTAACTGGAAAACCGTTCGTCAGTCTATCAAACGTCTGAAAGACCTGGAAACTCAGTCCCAGGACGGTACTTTCGACAAGCTGACCAAGAAAGAAGCGCTGATGCGCACTCGTGAGCTGGACAAGCTGGAAAACAGCCTGGGCGGTATCAAAGACATGGGCGGCCTGCCGGACGCGCTGTTCGTTATCGACGCTGACCACGAGCACATCGCAATCAAAGAAGCAAACAACCTGGGTATTCCGGTATTTGCTATCGTTGATACTAACTCCGATCCGGACGGCGTTGACTTCGTTATCCCGGGTAACGACGACGCAATCCGTGCAGTTAGCCTGTACCTGAGCGCTGTTGCTGCTACCGTTCGTGAAGGCCGTTCTCAGGATCTGGCTTCTCAGGCGGAAGAAAGCTTCGTAGAAGCTGAATAATAAGGCATACCCTTATTTAGTACCGTGTATAAATAGGGGCCTCTTAGCGGCCCCTTTTTCACTTTCAAATCTGTCTGGTTCCTGGAACCGGGCCGATCACATCTCCCGAGGAATAAAGAATGGCTGAAATTACCGCATCCCTGGTAAAAGAGCTGCGCGAGCGTACTGGCGCAGGCATGATGGATTGCAAAAAAGCGCTGACTGAAGCGAACGGCGACATCGAGCTGGCAATCGAAAACATGCGTAAATCCGGTGCTATTAAAGCAGCGAAAAAAGCGGGCAACGTTGCCGCTGACGGCGTGATCATCACTAAAATCGATGGCACCTACGGCATCATTCTGGAAGTTAACTGCCAGACTGACTTCGTGGCTAAAGATGGTGGCTTCCAGGCATTTGCTAACAAAGTTCTGGATGCAGCTGTTGCAGGCAAAATCACCGACGTTGAAGTTCTGAAAGCACAGTTCGAAGAAGAACGCGTTGCGCTGGTTGCTAAAATCGGTGAGAACATCAACATCCGTCGCGTTTCTTCCCTGGAAGGCGAAGTTCTGGGCTCTTACCAGCACGGCGCGCGTATCGGTGTTCTGGTTGCCGCTAAAGGCGCGAGCGAAGAGCTGGTTAAACAGCTGGCTATGCACATCGCTGCAAGCAAGCCTGAATTCGTTAAGCCGGAAGACGTTTCCGCTGAAGTGGTCGAAAAAGAGTACCAGGTTCAGCTGGACATCGCCATGCAGTCTGGCAAGCCGAAAGAAATCGCAGAGAAAATGGTTGAAGGCCGCATGAAGAAATTCACCGGCGAAGTTTCTCTGACCGGTCAGCCGTTCGTTATGGACCCGAGCAAATCCGTTGCTCAGCTGCTGAAAGAGCACAACGCTGACGTGACTGGCTTCATCCGCTTTGAAGTGGGCGAAGGCATTGAGAAAGTTGAGACTGACTTTGCAGCAGAAGTTGCTGCGATGTCCAAGCAGTCTTAATTTTCAAAAGGAGCCGCCTGAGGGCGGCTTCTTTTTGCGCCTAATGTGTAAATTCAGCCAACCGCTATAGTGGGCACGCTGAAAAGCGACGTACAATGTCGCCAGAATTAATTCATCTCATTCGTTGACAGTCTCAGGAAAGAAACATGGCTACCAATGCAAAACCCGTCTACAAACGTATTCTGCTTAAGTTAAGTGGCGAAGCTCTGCAAGGTTCAGAAGGCTTCGGTATTGATGCGAGCATACTTGACCGCATGGCTCAGGAAATCAAAGAACTGGTTGAGCTGGGTATTCAGGTTGGCGTAGTGATTGGTGGCGGTAACCTTTTCCGTGGTGCTGGTCTGGCGAAAGCGGGTATGAACCGCGTTGTGGGCGACCACATGGGCATGCTGGCAACGGTCATGAACGGCCTTGCAATGCGTGATGCACTTCATCGCGCCTATGTGAACGCCCGCCTGATGTCAGCGATTCCGCTGAATGGCGTGTGCGATAACTACAGCTGGGCGGAAGCTATCAGCCTGCTGCGTAACAACCGCGTGGTGATTCTTTCCGCGGGTACCGGCAACCCATTCTTTACCACCGATTCCGCTGCCTGCCTGCGCGGCATTGAAATTGAAGCCGATGTGGTACTGAAAGCCACCAAAGTCGACGGTGTATTTACCGCTGACCCGGCCAAAGATCCTTCCGCAACGATGTACGATCAGCTGACCTACAGCGAAGTACTGGATAAAGAGCTGAAAGTGATGGATCTTGCGGCCTTTACCCTGGCGCGTGACCACAAACTGCCGATTCGCGTATTCAATATGAATAAGCCTGGCGCGCTGCGCCGCGTGGTGATGGGTGAAAAAGAAGGCACATTAATTACTGAGTAATTCCCGTCAGCGTCAAATACGGGTAATATTCGGCCTTACTTTTTCGGGTTTTTGACCCGATGGTTTTCAACATGCTCTGTGGACGGAATGCTGCGGCTGACCCGCAGCCTGAAAGACGCTGAGCATAAACATGACTATACTTAGCTCACTTTTGCAGTGGGCGACCGTCTGGTCTGTCTGAGACAAGTTTTCAAGGATTCGTAACGTGATTAGCGATATCAGAAAAGATGCTGAAGTACGCATGGACAAATGCGTTGAAGCGTTCAAAACCCAAATCAGCAAAATACGCACGGGTCGTGCTTCTCCCAGCCTGCTGGATGGCATTATCGTGGAATACTACGGCACGCCGACTCCGCTGCGTCAGCTGGCTAGCGTAACGGTAGAAGACTCCCGCACGCTGAAGATCAACGTCTTCGATCGTTCCATGAGCCCGGCCGTTGAAAAAGCGATTATGGCTTCCGATCTCGGTCTGAACCCAAGCTCTGCGGGCAGCGATATCCGCGTTCCGCTGCCGCCGCTGACCGAAGAGCGTCGTAAAGATCTGACCAAAATCGTGCGTGGCGAAGCTGAACAGGCGCGCGTTGCCGTACGTAACGTTCGTCGCGATGCCAACGACAAAGTCAAAGCGCTGCTGAAAGAGAAAGAGATCAGCGAAGATGACGATCGCCGCTCTCAGGAAGATGTGCAGAAAATGACTGATGCTGCTATCAAGAAAGTTGATGCGGCGCTGGCGGATAAAGAAGCGGAACTGATGCAGTTCTGATTCTCTGCCGACACGCAGGTCTGACGATCGGCCTGCGTAAAATCTGAAACGCCGTACAGGAGACCGTACGCTCAATTTTCGGGATTGCGTTTAGACGGCTGGCCTTGTAGCCTTTGGCGCCATGTCAAAGGCCTTGCGCCTCCGTTCTGTCAACCGATAATTGATGCATAAGGGTTTGCTGGCGGCGTTTTGCTTTTTATCCTGTCTTCATTATTCTGGACGCCTCATGAAGCAATTAACCATTCTTGGTTCGACCGGTTCTATCGGCTGCAGCACGCTGGATGTGGTGCGCCATAATCCTGATAGCTTTTCTATCACCGCGCTGGTCGCCGGGAAAAATGTCGACCGTATGGTTGAACAATGTCTGGAATTCTCCCCTCGTTACGCGGTAATGGACGATGCGCACAGCGCGGAGCTGCTGCGTGCGCAACTGCGCGAGCAGGGGTGCCGAACGGAAGTCATGAGCGGCCAGCAGGCGGCGGCAGAAGTGGCGGCGCTGGACGAGGTCGAGCAGGTGATGGCGGCGATTGTCGGCGCAGCAGGCCTGGTGCCGACGCTCTCAGCCATTCGTGCGGGTAAAACGGTGCTGCTGGCGAACAAAGAGTCGCTGGTGACCTGTGGCCGTCTGTTTATGGATGCCGTGCAGCAGTACGGCGCACGATTGTTGCCGGTTGATAGCGAGCATAATGCGATTTTTCAGAGTATGCCGGAAACAATTCAACATAATCTGGGATACGCTGATTTAACCCAGAACGGCGTGGCGTCGATTCTGCTCACTGGCTCCGGCGGTCCCTTCCGGGAAACGGCGATTTCTGAACTGGCGGCGATGACCCCCGATCGGGCATGCAAGCATCCAAACTGGTCGATGGGGCGCAAAATATCTGTCGATTCGGCCACCATGATGAACAAAGGGCTGGAGTATATCGAAGCCCGCTGGCTGTTCAACGCCTCGGCGCAGCAGATGGAAGTCCTGATCCATCCGCAATCGGTGATTCACTCGATGGTACGTTATCAGGATGGCAGCGTCCTGGCGCAGCTCGGCGAGCCGGATATGCGTACGCCGATTGCCCACACGATGGGCTGGCCAAAACGCCTTAATTCTGGCGTGAAACCGCTGGATTTCTGTCAGTTGAGCAATCTGAGCTTCTCGGCGCCGGATTACGGCCGTTACCCCTGCCTGAAGCTGGCCATGGAGGCTTTTGATGTCGGTCAGGCGGCGACCACGGCGCTGAATGCGGCAAATGAAGTTTCGGTCGCGGCGTTTCTGAACGGGGATATTCGCTTTACCGATATTGCGGCGATAAATCAGGCGGTGCTGGAGCAACAGGCGTTAAATGAGCCGCAAAGTATTGATGAAGTGCTGGCTATTGATGCGATGGCCCGGGTAAGCGCAGGCCAGCTCCTGACGGCGTGGCGCAAATTCTGATACGCGTTGTGATATTTGTGGGCGCTGTGCTTCAGTGATATAGTCTGCGCCATCCGATCGTTGCATTTTGGTGTGAAAGATTACGGTGGCCGTGGCAAGACACGGCTTTTTTGCGTAAAGCTTTTGGTTGTTCTCTGCGATTGGCCGTAGCTCCGGCACCGGATAAAAATGCGTATCCAGCGCTGACCGGTGGCCCGTGTTTAGTAGCTTAGCTAATCCTTATTATGGACTTAAAACGCGTTATGTTGTCTGCTAATCAAACTGTCAGCGAAATGTTGCCTGCGCATGGCTGTCGTCATGTGGCCATTATTATGGATGGCAACGGGCGTTGGGCAAAACGGCAAGGAAAGATCCGCGCCTTTGGCCATAAAGCCGGCGCTAAATCTGTTCGTCGCGCCGTCTCTTTCGCGGCGAATAATGGTATTGAAGCGTTGACGTTATACGCGTTCAGCAGTGAAAACTGGAATCGCCCGGCGCAGGAAGTCAGCGCGCTGATGGAGCTGTTTGTCTGGGCGCTGGATAGCGAAGTGAAAAGTCTGCACCGGCATAATGTGCGCCTGCGTATTATCGGCGAGACCACGCGCTTCAATGCGCGTCTCCAGGAGCGTATTCGCAAAGCGGAGGCGCTGACTGAGAACAACACCGGTTTGACCCTGAATATTGCGGCGAACTACGGCGGTCGCTGGGATATCGTCCAGGGCGTTCGTCATCTGGCCAAACAGGTGCAAGACGGGGTGCTTCAGCCCGAGCAAATCACAGAAGAGATGCTGAGCCAGCAGGTCTGCATGCATGAACTGGCTCCCGTAGATTTAGTTATTAGGACCGGGGGAGAGCATCGCATTAGTAATTTTTTGATTTGGCAAATTGCCTATGCCGAACTTTACTTTACGGATGTTCTTTGGCCCGATTTCGCTGAACAGGACTTTGAAGGTGCACTCCATGCCTTTGTTAATCGAGAGCGTCGCTTCGGCGGCACTGAGCCGGGCGGCAACAATGCCTGATGGGGGTCACTTTTGCTGAAGTATCGCCTGATTTCTGCTTTCGTCTTAATACCCGTTGTTATTGCGGCGCTTTTTTTACTGCCGCCCGCGGGTTTTGCCATCGTTACGCTAGTCGTCTGTATGCTCGCCGCGTGGGAGTGGGGGCAATTTAGCGGTTTCACTTCAACTACCCAGAGAGTCTGGCTGTCAGTGCTTTGCGGTCTGCTGCTGGCGCTGATGCTATTCCTGATGCCGGAATACCATTATGACGTTCATCAACCGCTGGTTGAGGGCGCGCTATGGGCATCATTAGGCTGGTGGGTCGTCGCGCTGCTTTTAGTGCTGACTTACCCCGCTTCAGCGGCTTTCTGGCGCAATTCAAAAACGCTCCGTCTGATTTTTGGCGTCCTGACCATCGTGCCGTTTTTTTGGGGCATGCTGGCGCTTCGGGCCTGGCATTACACCGATGACCATTATAGCGGTGCGCTGTGGTTGCTGTACGTGATGATTCTGGTCTGGGGCGCGGATTCCGGCGCTTACATGTTCGGAAAAATGTTCGGTAAGCATAAGCTGGCGCCAAAGGTTTCTCCGGGTAAAACCTGGCAGGGTTTTTTCGGCGGTCTGTTAACGGCAGCGGTTATCTCCTGGGCTTACGGCTGGTGGGCCCATCTGAATGTTACGCCGATGGTGCTGCTGGTGTGTTCTATTGTCGCGGCCCTGGCTTCGGTACTCGGCGACCTGACCGAAAGCATGTTTAAACGCGAAGCTGGCATTAAAGATAGCGGAAATCTGATTCCCGGACACGGCGGTATTCTCGATCGTATCGATAGCCTGACGGCCGCGGTGCCCGTGTTTGCTTGCCTACTCTTGTTGGTTTTCAGGACGATTTGACGGAAGGTTTTATGCTGAGCGTTCTCTGGAATTTGGCTGCTTTTATTATTGCGCTGGGCGTGTTGATCACCGTCCATGAGTTTGGCCATTTCTGGGTTGCTCGCCGCTGCGGTATCCGCGTTGAGCGTTTCTCAATCGGCTTTGGCAAAGCGCTGTGGCGCCGTTTTGACAAGCAAGGAACGGAATTTATTATCGCCCTTATTCCGCTGGGCGGTTATGTCAAAATGCTTGACGAACGCGTTGAGCCCGTGGCCCCAGAGATGCGTCACTCCGCGTTTAACAACAAAACCGTCGGCCAGCGCGCCGCCGTTATTGCCGCGGGGCCAATCGCGAACTTCCTTTTTGCCATTTTTGCCTACTGGCTGGTGTTTATTATCGGCGTGCCAGGCGTGCGTCCGGTCGTTGGCGACATAACGCCCAACTCGATCGCCGCGCAAGCACAAATTGCAAAAGGAACGGAACTTAAAGCGATAGATGGCATCGAAACGCCTGATTGGGATGCAGTACGTATGGCGCTGGTGGCGAAGATAGGCGATCGGCAAACAATAGTTACGGTCGCCCCTTTCGGGACCAATCAACGTCAGGATAAAATCCTCGATCTGCAGCACTGGGCGTTTGAGCCGGATAAACAAGATCCGGTTGCCTCGTTGGGCATTCAGCCTCGCAGCGCGCAGATTGATACCGTCCTGGCTGAAGTACAATCTGACTCGGCGGCGCAGAAGGCGGGTTTGCAAGCGGGCGACAGGATCGTTAAAGTCGATGGTCAACCGTTAACGCAGTGGATGACGTTTGTTAATCTGGTGCGTGATAATCCGGGTAGGGCATTAGTTCTGGACATCGAGCGGCAGGGTAGCCCCCTGTCGGTGACCTTGACGCCGGATACGAAGTCTACCAAAGGCAAAGCGGAGGGGTTTGCAGGGGTCGTACCTAAGGTCATCCCGCTGCCTGATGAATATAAGACAGTGCGTCAGTACGGGCCATTTGCCGCCATCGCTGAAGCCACGGATAAAACCTGGCAGCTGATGTCGTTAACGGTCCGAATGCTGGGCAAATTGATAACCGGTGATGTCAAACTGAACAACCTCAGCGGGCCGATTTCTATCGCCCAGGGGGCTGGGATGTCAGCGGAATTTGGGTTGATTTACTATCTGATGTTCCTTGCGCTGATCAGCGTGAACCTCGGCATAATCAACCTGTTCCCGCTTCCCGTTCTCGACGGGGGACATCTGCTGTTTTTGGCGATTGAAAAGCTGAAAGGCGGGCCGGTATCCGAGCGAGTTCAAGACTTTAGTTATCGCATTGGCTCAATATTGCTGGTGCTGTTAATGGGGCTTGCACTTTTCAATGATTTCTCTCGGTTGTAAGAGAGTTTGTTAGGAAGAACGCATAATAACGATGGCGATGAAAAAGTTGCTCATAGCGTCGCTGCTGTTTAGCAGCGCAACCGTATACGGTGCTGACGGGTTCGTGGTGAAGGACATTCATTTCGAAGGCCTTCAGCGAGTCGCTGTTGGTGCGGCCCTCCTCAGTATGCCAGTGCGTCCTGGCGATACCGTAACCGATGATGATATCAGTAACACCATCCGTGCTCTGTTTGCCACCGGCAACTTTGAGGACGTCCGCGTACTGCGCGATGGTGATACCCTCCTGGTGCAGGTGAAAGAGCGTCCAACGATTGCCAGCATCACTTTCTCCGGTAACAAGTCGGTGAAAGATGACATGCTCAAGCAAAACCTTGAGGCATCCGGCGTGCGCGTAGGGGAATCCCTCGATCGCACCACGCTGGCTGATATCGAAAAGGGGCTGGAGGATTTCTACTACAGCGTCGGTAAGTACAGCGCCAGCGTTAAAGCTGTCGTGACGCCGCTGCCGCGTAACCGTGTCGACCTGAAGCTGGTATTCCAGGAAGGCGTCTCGGCGAAAATCCAGCAGATCAATATCGTCGGCAACCACGCATTCAGCACCGATGAACTCATTTCTACCTTCCAGCTGCGCGATGAAGTGCCGTGGTGGAACGTGGTGGGCGATCGTAAATATCAGAAACAGAAGCTGGCGGGAGATCTTGAAACGCTGCGCAGCTACTATCTGGATCGCGGCTATGCTCGTTTCAACATTGACTCCACGCAGGTTAGCCTGACGCCGGACAAAAAAGGTATCTACATCACCATCAACATTACCGAAGGCGATCAGTACAAGCTTTCTGGGGTGCAGGTGACGGGTGATCTGGCGGGGCATTCGGCAGAAATCGAAGCGCTGACCAAAGTGGAGCCGGGCGAGCTGTATAACGGCACCAAAGTGACCAAAATGGAGAATGACATTAAGAAACTCCTTGGTCGCTACGGCTATGCCTATCCGCGCGTTCAGTCCCAGCCGGAAATCAGCGATAGCGATAAGACCGTGAAGCTGCACGTGAACGTCGATGCGGGTAACCGCTACTACGTGCGTAAAATTCGCTTCGAAGGCAACGACACCTCGAAAGATGCCGTTCTGCGTCGAGAAATGCGTCAGATGGAAGGCGCCTGGCTGGGCAGCGACCTGGTCGATCAGGGTAAAGATCGTCTGAACCGTTTAGGCTACTTTGAAACGGTTGATACCGATACGCAGCGCGTTCCGGGCAGCCCGGATCAGGTTGACGTGGTCTATAAGGTTAAAGAGCGTAACACCGGTAGCTTTAACTTCGGCGTTGGTTACGGTACGGAAAGCGGCGTCAGCTTCCAGGCCGGCGTTCAGCAGGATAACTGGCTCGGTACCGGCTATTCCGTTGGGATTAACGGCACCAAAAACGACTATCAGACCTATACTGAACTGTCGGTGACGAACCCGTACTTTACCGTGGATGGCGTCAGCCTCGGCGGTCGTGTTTTCTATAACGACTTCGACGCTAACGATGCGGACCTGTCTGACTATACCAACAAAAGCTATGGTACAGACATCACGCTGGGCTTCCCGGTTAACGAATACAATACGCTGCGCGCGGGCCTGGGCTATGTGCATAACAAGCTATCCAACATGCAGCCTCAGGTATCCATGTGGCGTTATCTGAATTCGATGGGGCAGTATCCGGACAACACTAACGACAGAAACTCGTTCAGCGCTGACGACTTCACCTTCAACTACGGCTGGACGTATAACAAGCTCGACCGTGGCTTCTTCCCGACCGAAGGCTCACGCGTCAACCTGAACGGTAAAGTGACGATTCCGGGATCGGATAACGAATACTACAAAGCGACGCTCGATACCGCGACCTATGTACCGATCGATGACGATCATAAATGGGTGATGTTGGGTCGTACCCGCTTTGGTTATGGCGATGGTCTGGGCGGTAAAGAGATGCCGTTCTATGAGAACTTCTATGCCGGTGGTTCAAGCACCGTGCGTGGCTTCCAGTCCAATACTATCGGTCCGAAAGCGGTTTATTTCCCGGCCAGCAGCCGTCATGACGACGACAGCAGCTACGATAACGAATGTAAGAGCAGCGAGTCCGCACCGTGTAAGTCTGATGATGCGGTGGGCGGTAACGCCATGGCGGTTGCCAGCCTTGAGCTGATCACCCCGACGCCGTTTATTAGCGATAAATATGCGAACTCGGTCCGTACTTCCGTCTTCTGGGATATGGGTACCGTGTGGGATACTCACTGGGATTCAGCCGCATATGGTGGTTACCCGGACTACAGCGATCCAAGCAATATCCGTATGTCTGCGGGTATCGCAGTACAGTGGATGTCGCCGTTAGGTCCGTTGGTATTCTCCTACGCTCAGCCGTTTAAAAAGTACGATGGAGACAAAGCCGAACAGTTCCAGTTTAACATCGGTAAAACCTGGTAATGGTATTGGCTACAATGGAATGTAAGTGCAGTTGCAGTATAGCGCTGACTATTGGCGATAACTGAGGTTATCGCCTGGCCACGCAAATAACGGTACCCCTGGGTACTCATGGGATGGTAAGGAGTTAATTGTGAAAAAGTGGTTATTAGCTGCAGGTCTGGGTTTAGCAATGGTAACTTCCGCTCAGGCGGCAGATAAAATTGCAATGGTTAACATGAACAGCCTCTTCCAACAGGTTGCCCAGAAAACAGGCGTTTCTAACACGCTGGAAAACGAGTTTAAAGGCCGCGCGAGCGAGCTGCAGCGTATGGAAGGCGACCTGCAGTCTAAAATGCAGCGTCTGCAGTCCATGAAAGCGGGCTCTGACCGTACCAAACTGGAAAAAGACGTGATGGCTCAGCGCCAGACTTTCTCCCAGAAAGCGCAGTCTTTCGAACAGGATCGTGCACGTCGTTCTAACGAAGAGCGCGGCAAGCTGGTGACTCGTATTCAGAGCGCCGTGCAGAGCGTGGCTAAAGATCAGAGCATCGATCTGGTTGTTGACTCTAATGCCGTTGCATACAACAGCAGCGATGTAAAAGACATCACCGCTGATGTGCTGAAACAGGTTAAATAAGTAATGCCTTCAATTCGACTGGCTGATTTAGCCCAGCAGTTGGATGCAGAATTACACGGTGATGGCGATATCGTCATCACCGGCGTTGCGTCCATGCAGTCCGCACAAGCGGGCGATATTACTTTCATGGTAAATCCTAAGTACCGTGAACACCTGGCCGCTTGCCAGGCATCTGCCGTCGTGATGACGCAGGATGATTTACCTTTTGCTCATAGCGCCGGGCTGGTAGTGCGTAATCCCTACCTGACCTACGCGCGCATGGCTCAAATTCTTGATACCACGCCGCAGCCGGCGCAGGATATCGCGCCCAGCGCGGTCATCGATGCGACGGCGAAGCTGGGTACCCACGTGGCGATTGGCCCAAACGCCGTGATTGAATCGGGCGTCATCCTCGGTGATAACGTGGTTATCGGCGCGGGCTGCTTCGTTGGGAAAAATACGAAAATAGGTGCCGGCTCGCGTTTATGGGCCAACGTCACCGTTTACCACGACATTGAGATCGGCGAGAATTGCCTGATCCAGTCCAGCACGGTGATTGGCGCAGATGGCTTCGGCTACGCGAACGATCGCGGCAACTGGGTTAAGATCCCACAGCTGGGTCGCGTGATTATTGGCGATCGCGTGGAGATTGGCGCCTGTACGACCATTGACCGTGGTGCGCTGGACGACACCGTCATCGGTAACGGCGTGATTATTGATAACCAGTGTCAAATCGCGCACAACGTGGTGATTGGCGACAACACCGCGGTTGCTGGCGGCGTCATCATGGCGGGCAGCCTGAAGATCGGCCGCTACTGCATGATTGGCGGAGCCAGCGTGATCAACGGCCATATGGAAATCTGCGATAAAGTCACCGTCACGGGGATGGGAATGGTTATGCGTCCTATCACCGAGCCAGGGGT
The DNA here is from genome assembly GCF_964241505.1 of Klebsiella sp. Q11. Lineage (NCBI taxonomy): Bacteria > Pseudomonadati > Pseudomonadota > Gammaproteobacteria > Enterobacterales > Enterobacteriaceae > Klebsiella > Klebsiella sp. Q11. Next base: position 23,542 of record NZ_CAXSXW010000010.1, on the reverse strand, counting down.
TTACTCTTCAGGTATCCCGCTGCAGCCGAATAAGGTCTGGCGTAAGACCGCTGCGCTGGTACTGAATATTGATGATATGAGCAAGCGCCTCAAAGCCATTGAGCGCAAGGTTAATCAACAAGATTAGTGCTGCGTCCAGCCACATTAAATTTTCGGCCTGTTGCATTCATGAGATTGCCGCAGGCCGTGTTATTATTGCCTTTTAGGATATTTAGACAGGAAGAGTATTTTGACTACTGACACTCATACTCTGCACATTGAAGAGATTCTGGAACTTCTGCCTCACCGATACCCGTTCCTGCTGGTCGATCGCGTGCTGGATTTTGAAGAAGGTCGTTTTCTACGCGCAGTTAAAAATGTTTCTGTAAATGAGCCGTTTTTCCAGGGGCATTTCCCTGGTAAGCCGATTTTACCGGGCGTATTGATTCTCGAAGCTATGGCCCAGGCCACCGGCATTCTGGCATTCAAAAGCGTTGGAAAACTGGAACCGGGCGAGCTGTATTATTTTGCCGGGATTGACGAAGCGCGTTTCAAACGTCCGGTCGTGCCAGGCGATCAGATGATTATGGAAGTCACTTTTGAAAAAACCCGCCGCGGTCTGACTCGCTTTAAAGGCGTTGCAACCGTTGACGGAAAAGTGGTTTGCGAAGCAACGATGATGTGTGCCCGTAGCCGGGAGGCCTGATACGTGATTGATAAAACCGCCTTTATTCATCCTTCCGCCATTGTAGAAGAAGGCGCCGTTATTGGCGCTAACGTCCACGTTGGCCCGTTTTGTATTGTTGGTGCTAACGTCGAAATCGGCGAAGGTACCGTACTGAAATCTCACGTTGTCATCAACGGCCATACCAAAATTGGCCGCGATAACGAGATCTATCAGTTCGCTTCCATCGGCGAAGTTAACCAGGACCTGAAATATGCTGGCGAACCGACCCGCGTGGAAATTGGCGATCGCAACCGCATCCGCGAAAGCGTCACCATTCATCGTGGCACAGTACAGGGCGGTGGATTAACGAAGGTGGGCAGCGATAACCTGCTGATGATCAACGCCCACGTGGCGCACGATTGTACGCTGGGCGACCGCTGTATTCTGGCCAATAACGCGACCCTTGCGGGCCACGTTTCGCTGGATGATTTTGTTATCATCGGCGGCATGACCGCCGTGCATCAGTTCTGCATTATTGGCGCACACGTGATGGTGGGCGGCTGCTCCGGCGTAGCGCAGGACGTTCCGCCGTTCGTGATTGCGCAGGGCAACCACGCGACGCCGTTTGGCGTCAACATCGAAGGGCTGAAACGCCGCGGCTTCAGCCGTGAGGCGATCACTGCGATTCGTAACGCGTATAAGCTGCTGTACCGCAGCGGTAAAACGCTGGACGAAGCGAAAGCTGAAATTGCCGAGCTGGCGGCGCAGTATCCCGAAGTGCAGACCTTTACCGACTTTTTTGCCCGCTCCACGCGCGGCCTGATTCGTTAATGGCTGAATTGCGTCCCCTGACGATTGCCCTGGTCGCCGGAGAAACCTCCGGCGATATTCTTGGTGCCGGTCTTATCCGCGCGCTCAAAGCCCGCATACCTGATGCCCGCTTTGTCGGCGTTGCCGGGCCGTTGATGCAGGCGGAAGGCTGCGAAGCCTGGTATGAGATGGAAGAGCTGGCAGTGATGGGCATTGTGGAAGTGCTGGGTCGCCTGCGCCGTCTGCTGCATATTCGCGCCGATCTCACCCGTCGATTGACCGAGCTTAAGCCAGACGTATTCGTCGGCATTGATGCGCCTGACTTCAATATCACCCTCGAAGGTAATCTGAAGAAGCAGGGTATCAAAACCATCCATTACGTCAGCCCCTCGGTGTGGGCATGGCGGCAAAAACGCGTTTTCAAAATTGGCAGATCCACCGATCTGGTATTGGCATTTCTGCCTTTCGAAAAAGCGTTTTATGACAAATTCAACGTTCCCTGCCGGTTTATCGGCCACACGATGGCGGATGCGATGCCGCTGGACCCGGATAAAGGCGCGGCGCGCGACCGTCTGGGGATCGATCGTAACGTGCATTGCCTGGCGCTGCTGCCGGGAAGCCGCGGGGCGGAAGTTGAGATGCTCAGCGCTGATTTTCTGAAAACGGCGCAGCTCCTGCGAGACCATTATCCCGACCTGGAAGTGGTTGTCCCGCTGGTCAACGCGAAGCGGCGGGAACAGTTCGAGCGCATCAAAGCGGAAACGGCGCCTGATCTTGCCGTCCACCTGCTCGACGGCCGGGCGCGCGATGCGATGATCGCCAGCGATGCCGCGCTGCTGGCCTCCGGCACGGCTGCGCTGGAGTGTATGCTGGCTAAGTGTCCGATGGTTGTCGGCTATCGGATGAAGCCGTTTACCTTCTGGCTGGCGAAACGGCTGGTGAAGACCGACTATGTGTCGTTGCCGAATTTACTGGCCGGGCGCGAACTGGTTAAAGAACTGCTGCAGGATGAATGCCAGCCGCAGGCGCTGGCCGAGGCGCTGAAGCCGCTGCTGGCCGACGGAAAAACCAGCCACGATATGCATGAAACCTTCCGCGCGCTGCATCAGCAGATCCGCTGCAACGCTGATGAGCAGGCGGCGGATGCCGTACTGGAGTTAGCAAAATGATGGAATTCGTATATCCGCATACCCATCTGGTTGCGGGAGTCGATGAAGTCGGACGCGGCCCGCTGGTTGGCGCGGTGGTGACCGCCGCGGTTATTCTCGATCCGGCAAAGCCGATCGTCGGTCTTAACGACTCAAAAAAGCTAAGCGAAAAACGCCGCCTTGCGCTATTTGACGAGATCAAAGAAAAAGCGCTGTGCTGGAGCCTCGGTCGCGCTGAGCCGCATGAAATCGATGAGCTGAATATTTTGCACGCGACCATGCTGGCCATGCAGCGCGCCGTTGCCGGTTTGCGAGTTTCCCCTGAGTTTGTTCTTATTGATGGTAACCGCTGTCCGCCGCTGCCGATGCCGTCACTGGCGGTTGTCAAAGGCGACAGCCGAGTGGCGGAAATCAGCGCCGCGTCTATTCTGGCTAAAGTGACGCGCGATGCTGAAATGGCCGTACTGGACCGGGAGTTCCCGCAGTACGGCTTTGCGCAACATAAAGGTTATCCCACCGCTTTTCATCTGCAAAAGCTGCTGGAACATGGCGTAATCGAGCAATACCGGCGCAGCTTTGGCCCGGTGAAACGCGCGCTGGGCCTGGCGTCCTGAACTGACACGCAAGCAATTAAGTAACGCGGAATCTGAAGATGGCTGAACCACGTTTCGTACACCTGCGGGTGCACAGCGACTATTCCATGATCGATGGTCTGGCGAAAACCGGACCGTTGGTAAAAAAGGCGGCCGCGCTCGGCATGCCTGCGCTGGCGATCACTGATTTTACCAACCTTTGCGGGCTGGTGAAGTTCTACGGAGCAGGGCACGGTGCCGGAATTAAACCCATCGTCGGGGCCGATTTCCACGTTCAGAGCGATCTGCTTGGCGATGAACTGAGCCAGCTGACGGTACTGGCGGCGAACAACGCTGGCTATCAAAACCTGACGCTGCTGATCTCCAAAGCCTATCAGCGCGGCTATGGCGCGGCAGGCCCGATTATCGATCGCGACTGGCTGATCGAATTAAAAGAAGGGCTGATTTTGCTCTCCGGCGGGCGCATGGGCGACGTGGGCCGTAGCCTGCTGCGCGGAAACATGGCGCTGGTGGATCAGTGCGTTGATTTTTATGAACAACATTTCCCTGATTGCTACTTCCTTGAGCTCATTCGCACCGGCCGTCAGGATGAAGAGCCCTACCTGCATGCGGCGGTAGAACTGGCGGAAACCCGCGGCCTACCGGTGGTGGCGACCAATGATGTTCGCTTCCTTGAGCCGGGCGACTTCGACGCCCATGAAATCCGCGTGGCTATCCACGACGGCTTTACCCTCGACGATCCCAAGCGTCCGCGCAACTACTCGCCGCAGCAGTATATGCGTAGCGAAGAGGAGATGTGCGAGCTCTTTTCCGATATTCCCGAAGCGCTGCAAAACACCGTGGAGATCGCCAAACGCTGTAACGTGACCGTGCGCCTTGGCGAGTACTTCCTGCCGCAGTTCCCGACGGGGGATATGACCACCGAAGATTATCTGGTTAAGAAATCCAAAGAGGGTCTGGAAGAGCGTCTGGAATTCCTGTTCCCCGATCCGGATGAGCGGGCTAAACGCCGTCCTGAATATGACGAACGCCTGGATATTGAGCTGCAGGTGATTAACCAGATGGGGTTCCCGGGCTACTTCCTGATCGTTATGGAGTTTATCCAGTGGTCGAAGGATAACGGCGTGCCGGTAGGGCCGGGACGTGGTTCCGGCGCCGGATCGCTGGTGGCCTATGCGCTGAAAATTACCGACCTCGATCCGCTGGAGTTCGACCTGCTGTTCGAACGTTTCCTTAACCCGGAACGTGTCTCCATGCCCGACTTCGACGTTGACTTCTGTATGGAGAAGCGCGACCAGGTGATTGAACACGTCGCGGACATGTACGGTCGCGATGCGGTCTCGCAGATTATTACCTTCGGCACCATGGCGGCGAAAGCGGTTATCCGCGACGTTGGCCGCGTGCTGGGCCACCCGTACGGCTTTGTGGACCGCATTTCTAAGCTGGTACCGCCCGATCCGGGGATGACGCTGGCGAAAGCGTTTGAAGCCGAGCCGCAGCTGCCGGAGATTTACGAGGCGGACGAAGAGGTTAAAGCGCTGATCGACATGGCGCGTAAGCTCGAAGGGGTCACCCGTAACGCCGGTAAACATGCGGGCGGGGTGGTGATTGCGCCCACCAAAATAACCGATTTTGCCCCGCTGTACTGCGATGAAGCGGGCCAGCATCCGGTTACCCAGTTTGATAAGAACGACGTTGAATATGCCGGGCTGGTGAAGTTCGACTTCCTCGGTCTGCGTACGCTCACCATCATTAACTGGGCGCTGGAGATGATCAACGCCCGCCGCGAGAAGAACGGCGAGGGGCCGCTGGATATTGCCGCTATCCCGCTGGACGATAAAAAAAGCTTCGACATGCTGCAGCGTTCGGAAACCACCGCCGTCTTCCAGCTTGAATCGCGCGGTATGAAGGATCTGATCAAGCGTCTGCAGCCTGACTGCTTTGAAGATATGATCGCTCTGGTGGCCCTGTTCCGACCGGGGCCGCTGCAGTCGGGAATGGTGGATAACTTTATCGACCGTAAGCACGGTCGCGAAGAGATATCGTATCCGGACGTACAGTGGCAGCACGAATGTCTGAAACCGGTACTGGAGCCAACCTATGGCATTATCCTGTACCAGGAACAGGTCATGCAGATTGCCCAGGAGCTTTCCGGCTATACCCTCGGCGGCGCGGATATGCTGCGTCGTGCGATGGGTAAGAAAAAGCCGGAAGAGATGGCCAAGCAGCGCGGCACCTTTGAAGAAGGGGCGAGAAAGCGCGGCGTTGACGGCGAACTGGCGATTAAAATCTTTGACCTGGTAGAGAAGTTCGCCGGTTATGGATTTAACAAATCGCACTCTGCCGCTTATGCTTTAGTGTCCTATCAGACGCTGTGGCTGAAGGCGCACTATCCGGCTGAATTTATGGCGGCGGTAATGACCGCGGATATGGATAACACCGAGAAGGTCGTCGGACTGGTGGATGAGTGCTGGCGGATGGGGCTGAAAATCCTGCCGCCGGATATTAACTCCGGCCTGTACCATTTTCACGTTAACGACGATGGCGAAATCGTTTATGGTATCGGCGCCATCAAAGGCGTCGGCGAAGGTCCGATAGAAGCGATCATTGAAGCCCGTAATCAGGGCGGCTATTTCCGCGAGCTGTTCGATCTCTGCGCGCGTACGGATATTAAAAAGCTCAACCGCCGGGTGCTGGAAAAACTGATTATGTCCGGGGCCTTCGACCGCCTCGGGCCGCATCGCGCGGCGTTAATGAATTCACTGGGCGATGCGCTAAAAGCCGCCGATCAGCATGCCAAAGCCGAAGCTATCGGTCAGGCGGACATGTTCGGCGTACTGGCGGAAGAGCCTGAGCAAATTGAACAGTCCTACGCCAGCTGCCAGCCGTGGCCGGAACAGGTCGTGCTGGATGGCGAAAGGGAGACCCTGGGGCTGTACCTGACCGGGCATCCGATTAACCAGTACTTGAAAGAGATCGAGCGCTACGTAGGCGGCGTACGACTCAAAGACATGCATCCGACCGATCGTGGTAAAGTGACCACGGCGGCCGGGCTCGTTATTGCCGCGCGGGTCATGGTCACCAAGCGCGGCAATCGTATCGGCATCTGCACGCTGGATGACCGTTCCGGGCGTCTGGAGGTGATGTTGTTCACCGACGCCCTGGATAAATACCAGCAGCTGCTGGAAAAAGACCGCATACTTATCGTCAGCGGACAGGTCAGCTTTGATGACTTCAGCGGGGGGCTTAAAATGACCGCTCGTGAAGTCATGGACATTGACGAAGCCCGGGAAAAATATGCTCGCGGGCTTGCTATCTCGCTGACGGACAGGCAAATTGATGACCAGCTTTTAAACCGACTCCGTCAGTCTCTGGAACCCCACCGTTCGGGAACTATTCCAGTACACCTCTATTATCAGAGGGCGGATGCACGCGCGCGGTTGCGTTTTGGCGCAACATGGCGCGTCTCTCCGAGCGATCGTTTACTTAACGATCTGCGTGGCCTTATCGGCTCGGAGCAGGTGGAACTGGAGTTTGACTAATACAGGAATACTATGAGTCTGAATTTCCTTGATTTTGAACAGCCGATTGCAGAGCTGGAAGCGAAAATCGATTCTCTGACTGCGGTTAGCCGCCAGGATGAGAAACTGGATATTAATATCGATGAAGAAGTGCATCGCCTGCGTGAAAAGAGCGTAGAGCTGACGCGCAAGATCTTCGCCGATCTTGGTGCATGGCAGGTTGCGCAGCTGGCGCGCCATCCACGTCGCCCGTACACCCTGGATTATGTACGCCTGGCTTTCGACGAATTCGACGAACTGGCCGGTGACCGTGCCTATGCTGACGATAAAGCTATCGTCGGCGGGATTGCGCGTCTGGATGGGCGTCCGGTAATGATTATCGGCCACCAGAAAGGGCGCGAAACCAAAGAGAAAATTCGCCGCAACTTCGGTATGCCGGCGCCGGAAGGCTATCGTAAGGCGCTGCGCCTGATGGAAATGGCCGAACGCTTTAAAATGCCGATCATCACCTTCATCGACACCCCGGGCGCCTACCCGGGCGTCGGTGCGGAAGAGCGCGGCCAGTCTGAAGCGATTGCCCGCAACCTGCGTGAAATGTCGCGTCTGAGCGTCCCGGTTATCTGCACCGTTATCGGTGAAGGTGGTTCCGGCGGCGCGCTGGCAATCGGCGTGGGCGATAAAGTGAATATGCTGCAGTACAGCACCTATTCCGTTATCTCCCCGGAAGGCTGTGCCTCCATTTTGTGGAAAAGCGCCGATAAAGCGCCGCTGGCCGCCGAAGCGATGGGGATTGTTGCCCCGCGTCTGAAAGAGCTGAAGCTGATTGACTCCATCATTCCTGAGCCGCTGGGCGGCGCGCATCGTAATCCGGAAGTCATGGCCGCCTCTCTGAAAGCGCAGCTGCTGGCCGATCTGGCTGACCTCGATGTTCTGAGCGAAGAAGATCTGCTGAACCGTCGCTATCAGCGTCTGATGAGCTACGGCTACGCCTGATTATCTGACTCATTTTTTATCCCTGAGGGCCGGATTTTCCGGCCCTTTTTTTATGTGTTGTTTACTGAGACGAGATGAGATGAATAAGAGCTAATGTGATTAGCCGATGATGCCGATCTCCCCTAAAACTGCAGCAACTGCCAGGGATTGCGACCCGGCAGGCCGTTAACAAGGATAAAGGAGAAATACTATGGCATTGCACAAAACCGTCGCATTAAGCGCCGTGGCCGCAGGGATCATGTTAAGCCTGGGGGCCGCACAGGCCACACCGTTGCTTGGCGCAACGGAAGCGACAACCATCAAGGCGAGTGACCTGGCCGCGAAAGAAAAAGCCTTAACCGACTTTCCGCTCATGACATCGGTAAAATCATCGATTCAAACGCTGCCGAACAGCGAAGTTGAAAAAATCGAGCCGGGTCTGGCGACCAACCCGGCAAACGTGAAGCGCGTGGAAAGCATTCTGTCCGAAAAGGATTGGGAATATCTGTTCCCGATGCGCGCGGCAGAATATACCTACTCTAACTTTCTGAAAGCTATTGGTAAATTCCCTGCGGTTTGCGGGACCTATACCGACGGACGCGATAGCGATGCCATATGCCGTAAATCTCTGGCAACCATGTTTGCCCACTTTGCTCAGGAAACCGGCGGCCACGAAAGCTGGCGCGATATTCCCGAGTGGCGCCAGGCGCTGGTTTATCTCCGTGAAGTGGGCTGGGTTGAGGGTCAGAAAGGCGGCTACAACGGGGAGTGTAACCCGGATATCTGGCAGGGGCAGACCTGGCCCTGCGGTAAAGATAAAGACGGCGACTACCTGAGCTACTTTGGCCGCGGCGCAAAACAGCTCTCCTATAACTACAACTACGGTCCGTTCTCCGATGCTATGTACGATGGCGATGTTCGTCCTCTGCTGGATAAACCGGAGCGGGTGGCGGATACCTGGATGAACCTGGCGAGCGCGGTGTTCTTCTTCGTTTACCCGCAGCCGCCGAAGCCCTCTATGCTGCACGTCATCGACGGAACCTGGGTACCAAACGATCATGATAAAGCGAATGGCCTGGTTGAAGGCTTTGGGGTCACCATTCAAATTATCAACGGCGGCGTCGAGTGCGGCGGGGCGGAAGAGAACGCGCAGTCTCTGAACCGTATTGCCTACTACAAAGAGTTCGCAAACTACCTGAAAGTGCCGATTGCTGATGATGAAGTTCTCGGCTGTAAGAATATGAAGCAGTTCGATGAAGGCGGCGCGGGCGCGTTACCGATTTACTGGGAAGAGGATTGGGGATGGAGCCCGGACACCGCTGACGGCAAGACTAACGCCTGCCAGCTGGTGGGCTACCAGACGCCGTATAGCGCCTTTAAACAAGGTGACTATGCGAAGTGCGTCCAGAGCCACTTCAACGTCAATATCATCGACGATACCGGCCAGGCCGAGGATACCACCCCGGCGACGCCTGACGATGCCACGCCTGCGCAGGAAACTAACGTGGCGCCGGTTGCGCGTATCGCCGGTCCGATTGGCGCTATTGAAGCGGGTGCCAGGGTTTCCCTGAGCGCGGAGGGCTCTACCGATGCGAATGGCGATAAGCTCACCTATACCTGGATGTCGCAGGACGGCCAGACTATCAGCGGACAGGATAAAGCCGTTATCACCTTTACCGCTCCGGAAAAAGATCGCGATGCGCAATATGTGGTGAGCCTGACGGTAAGCGACGGGACCTTGTCCAGCACGGCAACGTACACCCTGAACGTGAAGGCTAAAGCTGCTGCTGCGGATGAAACGACCGATGGCAAAGACAGCGACACCATCAGCTATCCTTCCTGGAGCAGTACCCAGACCTGGAAAGCGGGCGATATCGTTAATAACCACGGCGCGCTGTATCAGTGTAAACCGCTACCTGAAGGGGCGTGGTGCAACGTGGCGCCGACCTACTATGAGCCCGGCGCAGGCATTGCCTGGGGCGATGCGTGGAAAGCGCTGTAATAGAGATAAATCCGCCAGTGCTTAGCGCTGGCGGGGTGATATGATGCTTTCCTTAGGTAAATTCAGGAGGAAAGCGTGAATATTATTGCGATCATGGGTCCCCACGGCGTCTATTATAAAGACGAACCGATCAAAGAACTGGAAGCCGCCCTGCAACGGCAAGGTTTCCAGACCATCTGGCCGCAAAATAGCGCCGATCTTTTGCAATTTATCGAGCATAATCCGCGGATCTGCGGGGTTATTTTTGACTGGGATGAATACAGCGTTGATCTGTGCAGCGATATTAATTGCTTAAATGAATATCTGCCGCTGTACGCATTTATCAACGCCCATTCGACGATGGACGTCAGCAGCCAGGACCTGCGCATGACGCTATGGTTCTTTGAATACGCGCTGGGGCTGGCGGAAGAGATCGCTACCCGCATCGGTCAATACACCCGCGAATACCTCGACAACATAACCCCGCCGTTTACCAAAGCCTTGTTCAACTATGTGCAGGAGGGGAAATATACTTTCTGTACCCCCGGGCATATGGGCGGCTCGGCATATCAAAAAAGTCCGGTGGGCTGTCTGTTTTATGATTTCTTTGGCGGGAATACCCTAAAGGCCGACGTCTCTATTTCCGTGACGGAGCTGGGATCGCTGCTCGATCATAGCGGTCCGCATCTGGAGGCGGAAGAGTATATTGCCCGCGCATTCGGCGCCGAACAGAGCTATATGGTGACCAACGGAACCTCGACGTCAAATAAGATTGTCGGTATGTATTCCGCTCCGGCGGGCAGCACCCTGCTTATCGATCGCAACTGCCATAAATCGTTGGCTCATTTACTGATGATGAGCGACGTGGTGCCGCTGTGGCTAAAGCCGACGCGCAATGCGCTAGGGATCCTCGGCGGCATACCCAAGCGCGAATTTACCCGCGACAGTATTCAGCAAAAGGTTAATGCGACAGGCGGCGCCGGGTGGCCTGTGCATGCGGTGATCACCAACTCCACCTATGACGGACTGCTGTATAACACCACCTGGATCAAAGAGACCCTCGACGTACCGTCAATCCACTTTGATTCCGCCTGGGTGCCCTATACCCATTTTCATCCGATCTATCAGGGTAAAAGCGGGATGAGCGGCGATCGTATTGCGGGGAAAGTGATCTTTGAAACGCAGTCGACGCATAAAATGCTGGCCGCGCTATCGCAGGCTTCGCTGATTCATATTAAAGGCAGCTATGATGAGGATACCTTCAATGAAGCCTTTATGATGCACACCTCGACCTCCCCGAGCTACCCGATCGTTGCCTCCATTGAGACGGCTGCCGCCATGCTGCGCGGCAACTCCGGCAGACGACTGATTCAGCGTTCGATTGAGCGGGCGCTGGATTTTCGTAAAGAGGTGCAGCGGTTGCGCGAAGAGTCTGACGGCTGGTTTTTTGATATCTGGCAGCCGGAAGAGGTGGGGGAAGCGCAGTGCTGGCCGGTTTCACCCGGAGAAAGGTGGCATGGCTTTCAGGACGCCGATGACGACCATATGTTCCTCGATCCGGTGAAAGTCACCATTCTGACGCCCGGTATGGACGAGCAGGGCAACATGGATAGCGAAGGCATTCCGGCCGCGCTGGTGGCGAAGTTCCTTGATGAGCGCGGCGTGGTGGTAGAAAAAACCGGGCCGTACAACCTGCTGTTCCTGTTCAGTATCGGTATAGATAAAACCCGGGCGATGGGGCTGCTGCGCGGATTGACCGAGTTCAAACGCGCTTACGATCTCAATTTACGGGTGAAAAACATGCTGCCGGATCTGTACGCCGAAGATCCGGATTTTTACCGCAACATGCGTATTCAGGATCTGGCCCAGGGTATTCATCGTCTGATTCGCCAGCACCAGCTCTCGCAGCTGATGCTTAGCGCTTTCGACGTCCTGCCGGAGATGAAAATGACGCCGCATCAGGCCTGGCAGCGGCAGATTAAAGGCGAAGTGGAAACCATTGAACTGGAGAATCTGGTCGGGCGTATTTCAGCGAATATGATCCTACCGTACCCGCCCGGCGTGCCGCTGCTGATGCCCGGCGAGATGATCGCCGAAGAGAGCCGCGCGGTGCTCAATTTCCTGCTTATGCTGTGCTCCATCGGCCGCCACTATCCGGGGTTCGAAACCGATATCCACGGTGCGAAACGCGATGAAGACGGCGTGTACTGGGTTCGAGTCTTAAAAAATGACTAAGCGCTTGCGCACTCACGAACTGAACGAGTAACGTTGTTGGCTTCAACTGGAGGAGTTGTACCATGCTGGGTTTAAAACGGGTTCACCATATCGCCATCATTGCGACGGATTATGCGAAGAGTAAAGCCTTCTACTGCGACATTCTGGGGTTCACCCTGCAGGGCGAGTTCTATCGCCAGGAGCGTGATTCATGGAAGGGCGATCTGGCGCTGAATGGCGAATATGTCATTGAACTCTTTTCATTCCCGTTTCCTCCTGCGCGTCCGAGCCGCCCCGAAGCCTGCGGGCTGCGCCATCTGGCGTTTAGCGTTGATGATGTCGATGCCGCCGTTGCGCATCTTGAGACCCACGGCGTGGCCTGTGAAGGCGTTCGTATCGACCCCTTCACCGGTAAACGATTCACCTTTTTTAACGATCCGGACGGGCTACCGCTGGAGATTTATCAGCAGTAATTCTTGTCAGAGCGTGTTCTGCCGGGTAACGTGCCGGACACGCTTTCCTCAGTTAGTACTCTCATGATGATGATCCCAGACATGGTGCAAACGCTACAGCCGCACCGCCATTTTTTAGTGGCCTTTAGCGGCGGGCTGGATTCGAGCGTGCTCCTGTATCGCCTGGTTTGCTGGCGCGAACAGGAGCCTACCGTTCAGCTGCGGGCGATGCATATTCACCACGGCCTCAGCGCGAACGCCGACGATTGGGTGGCGCACTGCCGACAAATATGCCAGCAGTGGCAGGTACCGCTTTTGGTTGAACGGGTGGTGCTCGCCGATGAGGGGCTGGGGATTGAGGCCCACGCGCGTCAGGCGCGCTATCAGGCTTTCCGTTCGGCGCTATTACCCGGCGAAGCGCTGGTGACGGCACAGCATCTTGACGACCAGTGTGAAACCTTTCTGTTGGCGCTTAAGCGGGGGAGCGGCCCAACCGGGCTTTCGGCGATGGCCGGCGAGTCCGATTTTGCCGGGACGAAACTGTTGCGTCCGCTGCTTAACGAAAGCCGCGACTCCCTGCACCGGTGGGCGATAGCCCATCAGCTCAGCTGGATTGAAGACGAAAGTAACCAGGACGACGCCTACGATCGCAATTTTCTCCGCCTGCGAATTGTTCCGCTGCTTAACGCTCGCTGGCCGCACTTCGCCGAGGCCGTAGCGCGCAGCGCCAGCCTGTGCGGCGAGCAGGAACAGCTGCTGGATGAAATGCTCGCGGCGGAGCTGGCAACGCTGGTGGCGGAGGATGGCGCGTTGACTATCGAACCGTTGACGGCCATGAGCGCGCCGCGTCGGGCCGCGCTGCTGCGCCGCTGGCTGGCTGGGCTCAATGCGCCGATGCCTTCGCGCGAGATGCCGGAGCGTATCTGGCGTGAAGTGGCGATGGCGCGCGAGGATGCGTATCCCTGCCTGCGCCTTGGCCACTTCGCCGTTCGTCGCTATCAGCAACGGCTGCACTGGGTGAAATATCTCCCCGGACAGAGCGAGACGGTGCTGGCGTGGCGCGATATTGCCAGGCCGCTGCCGTTACCCGACGGCCTTGGCGAACTGAAGCTCCTGGCCGGCGGCCCGTTACGCGGCCCGCGCCAGGATGAAGCGGTCACTATTCGTTTTCGCGCCAGCGGTAATCTGCATATCGTCGGCCGGCAGGGCGGCCGCAAGCTGAAGAAAATCTGGCAGGAGCTCAACGTTGCTCCCTGGCGGCGCGATACCACGCCGCTGCTGTTTTACGGCGAAACGCTTATCGCCGCAGCCGATGGTCTGTTTATTACCGTCGATGGGAAAGTTCAGGAAGGTGAAGGCGTGCAGATGATGTGGATGAAAACGGGCGGCTGAGCCACCCGTTTTGCTTCAGGACTCGCTAACCACTACCGTACCGATTTCCGGATGGCTGAAGCTGGCGATTTTATCCAGGCGCAGTTCGCGGACGTCACCGGCGAGCTCCACGACGAGATACTCGATATTTTTGCGCGAGATAAGATCGTTGGCCTTCGCTTGCAGCTGTTCGCCATCTTTGAGCTCCAGCGCCAGGACCAGATGGTGCTGACAGGCAAGTTCGAGGTTGTCATAATCATCGCAATTGATGGGTTGATAAGTATCATTCATTGACATAATCGCTCACCAGTAAGTTTGCCGCCGCATATGCGGCCTTTTCCCTGACTGACTCAGCAAGGGCCTGATCCGCCGCAACCTCATTCAATACTTTCAACACGCAACCTAGCGCATCCGGGATATACCCAAGGTCCCCGCTGGCTATTTCCGCATACCGCTTGCGTATTAACTCACAATATTTGTCCACATGCCCTCCTGTCAGCGTTCTGACTTAACCGTGGGATGTAAGTTTAAGCCTACGAAGATAAACTCTGTTTAGCAAGGTGACTATACCATAGTCATTTAAGCAATATCAGCAGGATGAAAGGGGATCCTGCGATTGCTGACAGCCTTTTGCCGCCAGTTTCGCTACAATGAACGCCATTTTTATCAGGAGTTTCCTCATGGCGCTGAAAGCGACGATTTATAAAGCGACGGTGAACGTGGCCGACCTGGACCGCAACCAGTTTCTGGATGCCAGTTTGACGCTTGCCCAGCATCCGTCAGAAACCCAGGAGCGCATGATGCTGCGCCTGCTGGCGTGGATGAAATACGCCGACGAGCGGCTGCAGTTTACCCGCGGTTTGTCTTCCGATGATGAAGCTGAACTCTGGCTGCTAAACGATCATCTGGGCGTTGATCTGTGGATCGAACTGGGGCTGCCGGACGAACGGCGGATTAAAAAAGCCTGTTCGCGGGCGCAAGAGGTGGCGCTGTTTGCCTATAATAGCCGGGCGGCAGAAATCTGGTGGCAGCAAAATAAAAGCAAAATGGCACAGTTTTCAAAGCTAACCGTATGGTATTTAGATGATACTCAGCTGGCGCAGCTCAGTGCTTTTGCCGATCGGACAATGTCGCTACAGGCGACTATCCAGGATGGCGCTATCTGGTTATCTGACGCTAAGAATAATCTGGAAATTCATTTAACGGCCTGGCAAACATCCGCATGATTACGATTAGCCGCAGCGTGGCGATTGCGGATGACGAGGTCTCACTTTCCGGGATACGCGCCCAGGGGGCGGGCGGTCAGCATGTCAATAAAGCATCGACGGCTATCCATTTGCGCTTTGATATTAAGGCATCGAGCCTGCCCGAGTATTATAAGGAACGTCTGCTTACCTCCAGCCATCACTTAATTTCTGCCGAGGGTGTGGTTATCATTAAGGCTCAGGAATATCGCAGCCAGGAGATGAATCGCGAAGCGGCGATTGCGCGTCTGGTTGCCTTAATACAAGAATTAACCGCAGTGCAGAAGCGCCGCCGGGAGACGCGGCCGACCAGAGCGTCAAAAGAGCGCCGGCTTGCCTCAAAGGCGCAAAAATCCTCAGTTAAGGCGCTGCGTGGGAAAGTTCGTCCTTAAAGGCATGGCGAACCGGTGGAATGGATAATAAGGAATTTACAGTGAAGAAAATCGTATTTTCAGTCGTGGCGGCATGCTCGCTTTTTGCCCTATTCGGCTGTAACCATCGCGCGGAGATGGACACGCTACAACCCGCGCCGATGGAAGAGCTAAAGCCGATGCAGCAGAGCTGGCGCGGCGTGCTGCCGTGCGCCGACTGCGAAGGCATCGAAACTTCGCTCTTTCTTGAGAAAGACGGCACCTGGGTGATGAACGAGCGGTATCAGGGCGTCAGTCGCGAGCCTTCCTCCTTTGCTTCCTATGGCACCTGGGCGCGCACGGCCGATAAGCTGGTGCTGACCGACAGCAAAGGCGAGAAGTCTTACTATCGGGCGAAGGGCGACAAGCTGGAAATGCTCGATCGCGACGGTAATCCCCTCGAGTCTACGCTGAACTATACGCTTGAGTCAGTCAAAGCCAGCCTGCCCATCACGCCAATGGCGATGCGCGGAATGTACTTCTATATGGCGGATGCCGCGACCTTTACCGATTGCGCAACCGGCAAGCGAGTGGCAGTCGCGAATAACGCGCAGCTCGAGCGTGATTATGCCGCGGCGCGCGGAACGGATACTCGCCCGGTGCTGCTGGTGGTCGAGGGGCACTTTACGCTGGAAGCGAATCCGGATTCGGGAGCGCCGGTTAAAGTTCTGGCGGTGGATTCACCAGGCAAGTTTTATCAAAAAGAAGACTGCAATTCTCGTTAGTTAATTGAGTCCTACGAGACGGCTTGTCTTGATATAAATTCCCAATTTAAGATGCCCGATATACTGCAATTGTATTTCGGGCTGAAAGTTTGCCACGTCCCCCTCACGCATATGAAGCAGGTCTGATGGGCTAATCCAGCCCGGTTGAGCCAGGGTCAGCGGGTGTCCGGCCTTCGCGAAGGCATCGCTGACAAACTCAGAACAAAACCACATTTTTTTGTCCCCGGAAACGGCATCGCTAAGCTGCGCTTTGGCCAGGCCATTCACGCACTGCTGGCGGAAATCTTTCGAAAAGGGATTCAGGGAGCAGAGCTGTTTGGTTACCATAAAGGGCACAAATTCAATGATGCCGCGATAGTTATAGCCGCTGTTTCTGTTTTTATAGGCGAAATTTTTAATGCCTGCGGCCTGTTGCGGCGTGAGGTCAGGCGCTCTTAGAGCAAACAGCTTATCGCTGTGCCGCATCGCTTGCTGGAGCGGAATAATCTGCACCCCAGCGCCGGTTGCTTCTGCAACCTGGTTATCACCGATATAGATAGCAACATGGCTAACGGACGATGTGCTAAAAGCACGAATCCCCAGGGACGTCACGCCAATGCTGGAAGAGAAAAGGAGATCGCCGGGGAGCAGGTCTTGTGCGTTAATTTCAGTCAGCGTGTTATTAGCCACCGAGCTCTGGCGCTGAAGTTTAACTGCCCATTGCTGCGATGGTGGCTTAATAGCGGAAGCGGAAGGCGCGGACCGGCTGACGTCTACCGTGCAGGCCGAAAGTAAAAACAATGCGGGAAAAAGCAGGACATAATTTGCCCGTTGTTTAGCCATGATTACAATCCTTGTAAAAAAGAGGCTCTGAAACCAGAGCCTCTTTTGGCGTTAACCTTTAATTTGTTGTACCAGGTAATTCACGATATCGCCGGTTTTAATCAGCTGCTTCTCGCCGCTGCGACGATATTTATATTCGATATCGTCGTTGTCGAGGTTACGGTCGCCCAGCACGATGGTGTGCGGAATACCGATAAGCTCCATATCGGCGAACATCACGCCCGGACGCTCTTTACGGTCGTCCATCAGCACGTCGATACCCAGCGCGCTCAGCTCTGCGTACAGCTTCTCGGCCAGCTCCTGCACGCGGTAGGATTTATGCATGTTCATCGGCAGAATCGCAACCTGGAACGGGGCGATAGCTTCCGGCCACAGAATCCCGCGATCGTCAAAGTTCTGCTCAATGGCGGCCGCCACCACGCGCGTCACACCGATACCGTAGCAGCCCATCGTCAGGATCTGGTTACGGCCATCTTCGCCCTGTACGGAGGCTTTCATCGCTTCAGAGTATTTGGTACCCAGCTGGAAGATGTGGCCCACTTCGATACCGCGTTTAATCAGCAGCGTACCTTTACCGTCCGGGCTCGGGTCACCCGCCACGACGTTACGGATATCAGCCACTTCAGGGGTGGCGACGTCGCGATCCCAGTTGATGCCGAAGTAGTGTTTCCCGTCGATGTTCGCGCCCGCGGCGAAATCGCTCATTGCGGCAACGGTACGGTCGATAATCACCGGAATGGGCATATTAACCGGGCCCAGAGAACCGGGACCTGCCTGCACCAGCGCGCGGATCTCTTCTTCGGTGGCGAAGGTCAGCGGGCTGGCGACCTGCGGCAGTTTTTCCGCTTTCACTTCGTTCAGCTCATGATCGCCGCGAACCAGCAGGGCAATCAGCGGAGACTTGCTGTCTTCTACCGCTTTGACCAGCAGGGTTTTCACCGTTTTCTCAATCGGCAGATTGAACTGCTCAACCAGCTCGGCGATGGTTTTGGCGTTCGGCGTATCGACCAGCGTCATTTCCTGAGTGGCGGCCGCGCGCGGCTCTTTCGGCGCAACGGCTTCGGCGAACTCAATATTGGCCGCGTAGTCGGAAGAGTCAGAGAAGATCACGTCATCTTCGCCGCTCTGCGCCAGCACCTGGAATTCGTGAGATGCGCTACCGCCGATAGAACCGGTGTCAGCCTGTACCGCACGGAAATCCAGGCCCATACGGCTGAAGATTTTGCTGTACGCGGCGTACATCGCGTCGTAGGTTTCCTGCAGAGATTCCTGAGAGGTATGGAAAGAGTAAGCATCTTTCATCAGGAATTCACGGGAACGCATCACGCCGAAACGCGGGCGCACTTCGTCACGGAATTTGGTCTGAATCTGATAGAAGTTCAGCGGCAGCTGTTTGTAAGAGCTCAGCTCGTTACGAATCAGGTCGGTGATCACTTCTTCATGAGTCGGGCCGAGTACGAACGGACGTTCGCCACGGTCAGCAATACGCAGCAGTTCCGGGCCGTACTGTTCCCAGCGACCACTCTCTTGCCACAGCTCAGAGGGCTGAACTACCGGCATTAACACCTCGATTGCACCGGCGTTGTTCATCTCTTCACGCACGATGTTTTCGACTTTTTTCAGGACGCGCACGCCGGTCGGCAGCCAGGTATATAACCCGGAGGCCAGCTTGCGGATCATCCCGGCGCGCAGCATCAGCTGATGGCTGATAACCTCGGCGTCGGCAGGTGTCTCCTTCAGAGTGGAGAGCAGGTATTGGCTAGTACGCATGTTGTTACGGTTCCATTTGGACGATCGATACAGGCTGGGAGCCAGCCTGACACAAAAAAGTGGTTTAGTTTACCAGTGTGGCAAAGATGCCAAAAGAGAGGAAAATAAAATTAGCGTGGTTCGAGAGAAAAGACTTCAAAACCGGACGAAATCACCCGCCAGCGCACGTTAAAATCCAGCAGCCAGACGGCGTAGGTCTTTCCCGGGTCTTCTTCTTTACGATATGCCGGGCGCGGATCTTGCGCCAGAACTTCGCTAATAAACACCTTAAGTCGGGGATAGCGCTTTTCCAGTTCTAAAAGCCGGGCTTCTGTTTCGGGCGTGAAGCTCACCGCCACTTCCGCCTGCGGTGCCTGCTGCGCGTAGCTCGCGCTGGCTTCCGGCAGCGCTTCGGCAAAGGGCAGGTAAGGTTTGATGTCCACGACCGGCGTACCATCCACCAGGTCCAGACTACCGAGTTCCAGAACGACGTGTTCTTTCTGGCAGCGAATACCTTTTAGCTCGACCAGCGACATACCGATTGGATTAGGACGAAAGGTCGAACGGGTGGCGAAAACGCCCATCCGCGCATTACCGCCGAGACGGGGAGGGCGCACGGTCGGGCGCCAGCCGCCTTCCATGGTCTGATGAAACACAAACAGGATCCACAGATGGCTGAAGTTTTCCAGGCCACGTACGGCATCGGCCTGGTTATAGGGGGGCAGAAGATGTAATTCGCCGCCGCCGTTTTTAACCAGCCCAGGCTGGCGGGGGACGGCAAATTTTTCTTTATAGGGCGAGCGAATAACGCCTATCTGCGCAAACTGAAAATCACTCATTGCGCCGTAACGTTAAGCGCTGAACCAAGGCAGACGGCCTGGCGGTAGCAGCCCGGAGTTCCGCTGGTCACTTCGCAGCGGTGCAGCAGCACGGCATTGGCTTTCATTTTTGCAGCGTTAATCTGCATGCGCTTGCGCGCCGTCGGGATATTGGGCGGAGAGTCTTGATTCGAGGCCTGGCATGATTCACCGGTGACTTCGCCGAGTTCGCGGAAAGGTTTACCCACCAATTCTGTTGCATCGGTATAGATTCTTACCGGGGCCGGACGCGTCGCTTTCGGTTTTGCCGGTTCCGATTTGGCAGGCGGGGTTACGGTGCTTTGTACAGGCTCGACGGGAGATCTGCTTAGCATAGAACAACCGCTTAACATGAGTGCTAACAAACAGACCGGTAAAGCACGCATAGTATTTCCTCAATAAATAATAAAACAGGGCGCTATTGAATCAGGTGCTTGCATAAATGACAAGACGGGCATAAAGCCCGTCCTGAATGATATTACGCTGAGAAAAGATTACCAGCCTTTCACCGCACCGCCATTAAAGATTTTGTTAGCCGCTTCGTAAACTTCATCACTCTGATAGGCCTGAACAAATTTCTTAACATTTTCCGCATCTTTGTTGTCTTCGCGAGCGACAATCAGGTTCACGTACGGAGACTCTTTACCTTCCACGAAAATACCGTCTTTTGCCGGCGTTAAGCCAATCTGGCTGGCATAGGTAGTATTGATAACCGCCAGAGCGATTTGCGCATCATCCAGAGAGCGCGGCAGCTGCGGGGCTTCCAGCTCAACAATTTTCAGGTTTTTCGGGTTTTCAATAATATCCAGAGAGGTTGGCAGCAGACCAACGCCTTCTTTCAGTTTGATCAGGCCAACCTGTTGCAGCAGCAGCAGAGAGCGGCCAAGGTTGGTGGGATCGTTAGGAATCGCGACCTGAGAGCCCGGCTGCAGTTCGTCCAGCGATTTAATTTTTTTCGAATAACCCGCAATCGGGTAAACAAAAGAGTTACCTACGGAAACCAGCTTGTAGCCGCGGTCTTTGATTTGCTGGTCAAGATACGGTTTATGCTGGAAGGCGTTAACGTCGATATCACCTTTGCTCAGCGCTTCGTTCGGCAGAACGTAGTCGTTGAAAGTCACCAGTTCGACATCAAGGCCGTATTTTTCTTTTGCTACTTTCTGCGCGACTTCCGCAACCTGCTGCTCCGCACCGACGATAACGCCGACTTTAATATGGTTAGGATCTTTTTCGTCCTGACCGCAACCCACCAGAGCCAGAGAACCGATTAACGCGCCGACTGCCGCAAAGGTTTTGAAATTAAAGGCCATGTTATTTCCTTCCTGTAAGATTCTGTATTGTGTAATGTTATTTGTGAGTCACAGCCCGGACGATACGATCGCCTGAGAATTGGATTAAGTACACCAGAATAACCAGCAGCACCAGTACGGTATTCATTACCGTTGCATTGTAGCCGATATAACCGTACTGATAGCCAATCTGCCCGAGACCACCGGCACCCACGGCGCCGCCCATCGCGGAATAGCCGACCAGCGTAATGAGCGTGATGGTTGCCGCATTCACCAGGCCCGGCAGCGCTTCCGGCAGCAGAACCTTACGCACGATCTGCATCGGCGTTGCGCCCATGGCGCGGGATGCTTCGATAAGGCCGGTGGGGATCTCCAGCAGGGCGTTTTCCACCATACGGGCGATGAACGGCGCGGCGCCGACCGTCAGCGGAACGATAGCCGCCTGCAGGCCAATCGACGTGCCAACGATCACGCGAGTGAATGGGATCATCCACACCAGCAGGATAATAAAAGGAATCGAGCGGAAAATATTCACCACCGCCGAAAGCGTGCGGTAGAGCTTCGCATTAGCGACAATTTGCCCCGGACGGGTGACGTACAGCAGCACGCCGACCGGCAGGCCGAGAACAAAACCGAAGAAGCCGGAGACAAACGTCATGGCCAGCGTTTCCCATACGCCGCGAACCAGCAGCCAAATCATTGGTTCAGACATATCCCAGTACCTCTACTTTTACATGGTGTTCCTGTAGCCAGGCGATTGCGGCCTGGGTATCTTCCTGCGTGCCGTGCATCTCAGTGAGCATAATGCCGAACTTCACGCCGCCCGCGTAATCCATCTGCGCGCTAATAATGTTGTTATTCACATTAAAACGACGGGCAGTCTCAGAAAGAAGCGGGGCATCAACGGAGTGACCCGTAAACTCCATGCGCAGCATGGGCACGCTATCGGGAAGCGCTTCAGGTTTAAGGCGGGCCTGATAATCATCCGGGATATCAAGGTGCAGCGTTGACTGAATAAACTGTTGCGCCAGCGGGGTTTTGGGATGAGAGAAGACCTCACTCACCGTATCCTGTTCAATCAGCTGGCCGTTGCTGATAACGGCAACGCAATCGCAGATGCGTTTGACGACATCCATTTCATGGGTAATCAGCAAAATCGTCAGGCCCAGGCGACGGTTGATATCTTTCAGCAGTTCCAGAATTGAACGCGTAGTGGCCGGGTCCAGAGCGCTGGTGGCTTCGTCGCAGAGCAGGACTTTTGGATTGCTCGCCAGCGCACGGGCGATGGCCACGCGCTGTTTTTGACCGCCGGAGAGATTTGCCGGATAGCTATCGTGTTTATCCCCCAGACCGACGAGATCGAGCAGCTCGGTCACCCGGCGCTTGATTTCATCTTTCGGCGTATTGTCGAGCTCCAGAGGCAACGCCACGTTGCCGAATACGGTGCGTGAGGCAAGCAGGTTAAAGTGCTGGAAGATCATGCCAATCTGGCGACGAGCGCGAGTGAGCTCTTTTTCTGACAGCGCCGTTAGTTCCTGGCCGCCCACCTGTACGCTGCCCTGCGTTGGACGTTCGAGCAGGTTAACGCAGCGGATTAACGTACTTTTACCCGCGCCGGAAGCGCCGATGACGCCATAAATTTGCCCGGCGGGGACATGCAGGCTGACATCGTTCAGCGCCTGTATGCTGCGATTTCCCTGCTGGAACACTTTGGTAATATTCGAAAGTTTAATCATCAGTTATTTATTATCGTTTAGCCGTTTGCCGTGGCATTTTCTTCTGCCGTGTCCAGGCGATGCCTGTCAATGAAATGGATGTTAAGGCATCCAGACGTCTAAATCAATCTGACTCTGTATAATGAGCACTTTCTTGCGTCCGGAAACATGCGATACTACGCGCATTAGCCTTTATCAGGAGCAAACCGGTGGCAATGTCAGTACCCGCAATTTTTCTTGACCGTGATGGCACGATTAACGTCGATCACGGCTATGTCCATGAAATCGACAACTTTGAATTTATCGATGGCGTCATTGACGCAATGCGTCAATTAAAGGAGATGGGCTACGCGCTGGTGCTGGTGACCAACCAGTCCGGTATCGCCCGCGGTAAGTTTACTGAAGAGCAGTTTGAAACGCTGACGGAGTGGATGGACTGGTCGCTGGCCGATCGCGGCGTTGACCTGGATGGCATCTATTATTGTCCGCACCACCCGCAGGGAACCGTTGAAGAGTTTCGCCAGACCTGCGACTGCCGCAAGCCGCATCCGGGGATGCTGATTTCGGCGCGCGACTATCTGCATATTGATATGGCGGCTTCTTTTATGGTTGGCGATAAAGTCGAAGATATGCAGGCAGCTCTGGCGGCCAATGTCGGCACGAAAGTATTAGTGCGCACCGGCAAGCCGGTGACCCCAGAAGCCGAAAGTGCCGCTGATTGGGTACTTAATAGCCTGGCAGACCTGCCGGATGCTATCAAAAAGCAGAAAAAATAAGCGTTATGTATAAAAGGTGAGCGGTTGAAATAAAATTGCATTTTACCGCTTGTCACCGCCGAATAACTCCCTATAATGCGCTCCCACTGACACGGCAGATGTGAATCACTTCACAAACAACCGGGTCGGTTGAAGAGAAAAAATCCTGAAATAACGGGTTGACTCTGAAAGAGGAAAGCGTAATATACGCCACCTCGCAACGGTGAGCGAAAGCCGCGTTGCACTGCTCTTTAACAATTTATCAGAC